>NZ_JBVFVY010000005.1:0-135252 GCF_055522295.1 Micrococcus sp. CS26 | reverse complement strand
TCGACGCCCATGAGCGCGCCGGGCGGGTGCTCGCGGCCGCCCAGCGGGCCACCGCGGCGGCGGACGCCGCCGGCACCGCGTCGGAGACGGTGACGGAGGCCCTGGCGCACGTCGAGGACGAGCCGACCGCGGCGGCGTGGCTCGCCGCCGCCCGGGCGGACGGGGCCGCCGACGCGCCCGCCTCCCGCCAGGCGCTGGGGGAGGCCGAGCGCGCCGCGGAGGCGGTGGCACGCGCCGTCCAGGACCGTGCCCGGATGGGCGAGCTGGAGCAGGAGGCGGCCGCCGCGGCGGAGCGTCGGGCCGAGATCGGCCGCGACCGCGCCGCCCTGGTCGAGTCCCGCCCCGAGCGTGAGGCGGCCGTCGCGGCACACCGCGCGGCCGTCGAACGCGGCACCGAGCGTCTCGGCGCCCGGGAGGCCGTGGACCGCGCCGTGTCCGAGGCCGCCGCTCGCCGCACGGCCGCCGAGGCCGCGGCCGCCCGCGCCGTCGAGGCAGAGACCGCGGCCCGGGCCCACCGGGAGGCACAGGAGCGGCGACGCGAGGCCGCCGAACGGCACGTCGGTCTGCTGCGTGCCCGGTACGAGCAGGCCGCCTCCGAACTGGCGGAGCGGCTCGTGCCCGGCGAGCCGTGCGCCGTGTGCGGCTCGCCCGAGCACCCGGCCCCGGCCGCCACCGCGGACACCACGGTGACCGAGGCGGACGTGCGGGACGCCGAGCAGGCCCGGACCGCGGCCGACCGGGCCGCGACCGACGCCGAGACCGCCCTGCGCGCCGCCGAGCAGACCCTCCGCACGGCGCGCGAGGCCGCCGCCGGGCTCGCACCCGAGGCCGCGCGAGAGGCGCTCGAGCGCGCCGAGGCCGAACGGGCCGCGCTGGACCAGGCGGCGAAGGACCTCGCCGCGGACCGCCGGCGGCTGACCGCCGCCGAGAAGACGCTCGCCGGGGCCGACGAGACCGCCGCCGCGCTCGCGGCCGAGGACGGTCGGCTCGCCGAGGCCGCCGCCCACCGTGCCGCCCGGCTGACCGAGCTGCGGGACGCCGTCGAGGCCGCCCGCGGTGACGCCGAGACCCTCGACGCCCGCCGCGACCAGGTCACCGCCGCACGCCGGGTCCTGGCCGCCCTCGCTGCGGCGCAGGACGAGGACGCGCGCGCCCGGGCGGTCGCCGACGAGACCGACCAGGCGCTCACCGCCGCGCTGGCCGAACAGCACTTCGACGACGTCGACGCGGCGCGCGCGGCCCGCCTCGAGGAGACGGAGGCCGCCGCGCGCACGGCCGCCGTGCAGGAGTGGCACGCCGAACGGGCCCGCCTCGCCGAGCTCGAGGCGAGCGAGCCCGTCCGCCGGGGCCGCGCCCTCGCCGAGGCGGGCGTCGAGCCGCCGACCGAGGAGCAGACCCGCGCCGCCGCCGAGGCGCTCGCCGCGGCCGAGGCCGCGAGCTCGTCCCGGGCGACGGCGGTCGGGCGACTCGATTCACTCGTCGCCACGGTGCGCCGCCAGTCAGCCGCCCTGACCGAGGTCCTGGAGCGGTCCGCCGGGCTCATCGCCGAGCACACGCGGGTGCGGGGGCTGCTCGACCTCGTCCGCGGCGGCGGGGAGAACCTGCTCAAGATGCCCCTGACGAGCTACGTCCTCGCCGGGCGGCTCGAGGAGGTCGCCGCCGCGGCCACCGAGCGTCTGCTCGCCATGACGGACCAGCGGTATTCGATCGAGTACTCCGACGCCGTGGGCGGGCGCGGGAACAAGGGCCTCGAACTCGTCATCCGGGACCACTACGTGGACGAGACGCGCCACCCGGCCACGCTCTCGGGCGGCGAGACCTTCATGGCCTCCCTCGCCCTCGCCCTGGGGCTCGCGGACACCGTGCAGGCCGAAGCCGGCGGCATCGAACTGGACACGCTCTTCGTGGACGAGGGCTTCGGCTCGCTCGACGCGGACACCCTCGACGACGTCCTGGACGTCGTGGACACCCTGCGGACCGGTGGCCGGACCGTGGGCCTCGTCTCCCACGTCGAACGGATGAGGCAGGAGATCGGCGTGCGCCTCGAGGTGCGCAAGGACCGGCGCGGCTCGAGCCTCGCGGTGCACGACGGCGCCTGAGCGACGGGGGTGCGCCCCGCCGCCCCGGCCCGCGCCACGCGTGAGGTCAGGCCCGGCGCCACCGCCGGCGGAGGCGCTGCCGGAGTCGGCCGAGGCGTCCGGCGTCGAGCTCGGACGGGGCCGCCCAACGCTCCTCAGCCCGGCGCGCCTGCTCGGCCGCGCGCTCGGCCGCGACGCGCTGCGCCTCCCGCTCGGCCGCGACACGGCGCTCCTCCTGCAGGCGGCGCTCCCCGCGGACCTCGGTGAGCCGGTACAGCACGGGCACGAGCACGAGCGTGAGCAGGGTGGAGGACACCAGGCCGCCCACCACGGCCACCGCGAGGGGCTGGGAGATGAACCCCGCGTGCCCCGTGATGCCCAGGGCCATCGGGGTCATGGCCAGGACGGTGGCCAGGGCCGTCATCACCACCGGGCGCACGCGGTTGAGCGCGCCCACCTCGATCGCCTCGTCCAGGGTCATGCCGCGGTCGCGGCGGTACTGGTTGATCAGGTCGATCAGCACGATCGCGTTCGTCACCACGATGCCCACCAGCATGAGCAGCCCGATCATCGTGGACAGTCCCAGCGGCGTGCCGGTGGCCAGCAGCGCCAGGAACACGCCCGTGGCGGCGAAGGGGATCGACACGAGCAGCACGAGCGGCTGGCGCAGCGAGTTGAACGTCGCCACCATCACGACGTACACGGTTGCCACGGCGGCCAGCAGCGCCAGTCCGAGGTCCCGGAACGTCTGCGCCTGCTGCTCCGCCGCGCCGCCCACGGCCGCGGTGACGCCCTCGGGCAGGTCCAGCTCCGCCACGGCCTGCGTGACCCGGCGCGAGACGGCCCCGAGGTCCTCGTCGTCCGGGGTCACCGTGACGACGGCGGTCCGCTCGCCGTTCGAGGACGTCACCCGGGCGGGCACCGGCACTCGCGAGACCTCGGCGAGGTCCCCCAGCGGCACGGGCCCCTCGGCCGTCTCCACGGGCACCTGGCGCAGGGCGTCGAGGGACTCGACCGGCTCCGGGTCACCCAGCTGCACCGCGAAGCTCTCGAACCCGAAGCGGACGTCGCCCACGGGCACGGCCTGCAGGGCGGCGGCGGCCTGGCCGGCCACCGCCTCCTCGGTCAGGCCGAGCCGGGCGGCGGCGACGGTGTCCACGTCCACCTGGAACGTCGGGCGCAGGTCCGAAGCCGGCGTCGTCACCTCGCGGGCACCCTCGACGGGCCGCAGCGCCTCGGCGACCTGATCGGCGGCCGCGGTGAGGGCCTGCGGGTCGGGGGCGGAGACGGCCACCTCGATGTCCTGGCCGCCGCTCGGCCCCTGCTGTGTGGAGACGGACACGTCGCCCACGCCGTCGAGACCCGTGAGCTCGGCGCGCACCCCGTCCTGGAGGGCCACCTGGTCCGCATCCGGGTCGGTCACCACCGTGAACCGCGCCCGGTCCGCCGAGGAGCCGCCGAAGGCCCCCATCGGACCGGCGGTGGTGCCGGCCGTCCACTGGACCGTCTCGACGCCGTCGGTGTCCAGCAGCACCCGCTCGATGCGCTCGGCGGCGGCGGCCGTGGTCTCCAGCGACGTCCCCGGCTCCTGCTCCGCCGTGACGACGAACGAGTTCTGTCCCGAGTCGCCCAGGAGGTTCGTGGGGATCAGCGGGACCAGCGCGGCCGTGCCGGCCAGCAGCGCCAGGGCGGCGGCGAGGGTGACCACGGTGTGCCGCTGTGTCCAGCGCAGCACCGGGCGGTAGGCCCGGGTGAGCCATCCGCCGGCCGCCACGGGCCGGTCGCCGGGGACGGCGGGCGCGGCCGTGGTCTCGGCCCCGCGCCGCGGGGCGCGCAGGAACCACCAGCACAGCACCGGCACGATCGTCAGGGCGACGACGAGGGAGGCCAGCAGGGCGACCGTGGCGGTCACGGCGAAGGGCCGGAACAGCTCGCCGGCCAGGCCGCCCACGAAGGCGATGGGCAGGAACACGGCCACGGAGACCAGGGTGGAGGCGGTGATCGCGGTGGCGACCTCGCGCGTGCCGTCGAGGATCGCGGTGCGCCGGTCGGCGCCCAGGCCGAGGTGCCGGCGGATGTTCTCCACCACCACGATCGCGTCGTCCACGACCCGGCCGATCGAGATCGTCAGCGCCCCGAGCGTCAGCGTGTTGAGGGAGTAGCCGAAGGCCGCGACCCCGATGAGGGCGGCCAGCAGGGACAGCGGAATGGACACGGCGGTGACGAGGGTGGAGCGCACCGAGAGCAGGAACACGGCGATCACCAGCACGGCGAACGCCAGGCCCAGCAGGCCCTCCTGGAACAGCGTGTCGATGGACTGCTGGATGAACGGGGCCTGGTCGAACACCACGGTCAGGTCCGCGCCGCCGCCGACCAGGGACGCCAGCTCCGGCAGGGCGTCGCGCACGGCCTGCGAGACCGCCACGAGGTCGGCGTCCGGGGTCGCGGTCACGGAGACGGACAGCGTCGGCACCCCGTCGGTGCGGGTCAGGGACGTGGGGGCCGCGGCCACGAGGGTGACGTCGGCGACCTCGTCCAGGGTGCGCGGTTCGCCGTCGCCGGAGGGAGCGACGACGATCCCGCGCAGGCCCTCGAGGTCCTCGACGGCGGCGCCCGCCTGGACGGGATAGGTGGTCGCGCCCTCGGTGACCTGGCCGACGGGGAAGAGGCCGGCGTTCTCCTCGAGTGCGTCGGTGATGTCGGAGGTGGTCAGCCCGGCGGCGGCGAGCGCGGCCGGGTCCGGGACCACGGAGACGTTCTCGTCCGTGCCGCCGAGGACGTCGGCGCCCCGGACGCCGTCGATCTTCTGCAGCCGCGGGGCCAGGACGTCCTCGGCGCGGCGGCGCAGGGTGTTGAGGTCCTCGTCCCCGGACAGGGCGAGGAAGACCACCGGGAAGTCGGAGACGGAGCCCGCGAAGGACGAGGTCTCCGCCTCCTCCGGCAGCTGGGGCCCGAGGTTGGCGACCACCCGGTCCACCTGGGACCGGGCCCGGTTCAGGTCTGTGCCGTAGGCGAACTCCAGCTGGACCGCGTTGAAGCCGGACTGCGACGTGGACCGCGAGGATTCGAGCCCCTCCACGGCCTGCAGGGCCGTCTCGAGGGGCTCTCCCACCTGCGCGTCCACGACCTCGGGGGACGCCCCCGGGTAGAGCGTCGACACGGAGATGACGGGCAGCTCGAGCGGGGGGATCAGCTCCCGTTTGAGCTGCCCGGCGGAGAGGACGCCGAACACCGCGATGAACACGGTGACGAGCGCCACGAGCGCCCGCCGGCCGAGTGAGAACCGTGCGAGCGCTCCCATCACGGCGTCAGGCCAGCTTCAGTGCGGCGTCCGTGGCGGTGCGGACCTCGTCCAGCAGCGCCGGGTCGTCGTTGAGCGTGTGGCCCAGGGACGGGATGAGCTCCTTGAGCGTGCCGTCCCAGCCGGCCATCTTCGCGGGGAAGCAGCGCTCGAGCAGCTTCACCATGATGGGGGCCGCGGTGGAGGCACCGGGCGAGGCGCCGAGCAGGCCGCCGAGCGAGCCGTCCGCGTGGGTGACGACCTCGGTGCCGAACTGCAGGACGCCGCCGAAGCGGCCCTTGCGCTTCATCACCTGCACGCGCTGGCCCGCGGTGATCAGCTCCCACTCGCCGCCGTCGGCCTCCGGGTAGAACTCGTGCAGCGCGTCGATCTTCTTGTCCCGGGACTTCAGCACCTCGGTCACGAGGTACTTGGTCAGGTCCATGTTGTCCTTGGCCACGTCCAGCATCGTGCTGAGGTTGTGCGGGCGCACGGACAGCGGCAGGTCCAGGTAGGAGCCGGTCTTGAGGAAGTTCGTGGAGAACCCGGCGTAGGGGCCGAACAGCAGGGAGCGCTTGCCGTTGACGAAGCGGGTGTCCAGGTGGGGCACGGACATCGGAGGGGCGCCGACGGCGGCCTGGCCGTACACCTTGGCCATGTGCTGGTTGACCACGGACTCGTCCGTGCAGCGCAGGAACTGGCCGGAGACCGGGAAGCCGCCGAAGCCCTTGGCCTCGGGGATGCCGGACTTCTGCAGCAGGGGCAGGGCGCCGCCGCCGGCACCGACGAAGACGAAGCGGGCGCGGTCCACGAGCTCGGAGCCGGCGGCCTTGTTCTTGACCTTGACCTCCCAGCGGCCGTCCGTGCCGCGGGTGAGGCCGGTGACCTTGTGACCGAAGCGCACCTCGGCGCCGGCGCCGGCCATGGCCGTGATGAGCTGGCGGGTGAGGGAGCCGAAGTCGACGTCGGTGCCGCCGGTGTTGCGGGACGCCGCCAGGCGCTGGCCCGGCTCACGGCCCTCGATCAGCAGCGGGGCCCAGGCACGGATCTGCTCCGGGTCCTCGCTGTGCTCCATGCCGGCGAACAGCGGCTGGGCGGACATGGCCTCATAGCGGGTGCGGAGGTAGTCCGCGTGGTCGTCACCCCACACGAAGGACATGTGCGGCAGCGGGTTGATGAAGGACTTGGGGTCCTTGAGCGTGCCGTCCGCCACCAGGGAGGACCAGAACTGGCGGGTGGTCCAGAACTGCTCGTTGATGCCCAGCGCCTTGGTGACGTCCACCCGTCCGTTCTTGTCCATGGGCGAGTAGTTCAGCTCGCACAGGGCGGCGTGGCCGGTGCCCGCGTTGTTCCACGGGTCGGAGGACTCCAGGCCGGCCTGATCGAGGCTCTCGTACAGGGCGATGGACCAGGTGGGCTCGAGCTTCTGCAGCAGCACGCCCAGGGTGGCGCTCATGATGCCGCCGCCGATCAGGACGACGTCGTGGGTGGCGGTGGACGAGGTGGTGGGCACGGTCAACTCCTGAAGCAGAACGACGGCGGGTGGGCGCAGTGCGACCAGGCCGAGCAGTGGCGGTCGGGCCGGGCGCCGTGATCTCCCACTGTACTACCGGTGCGTTCAGCCTTCGGTCAGCCTGACGCGCGAGAAGGGCTCGTCCAGCTGCGGCGACGTCGGGTAGGAGGCCACGCGCGGGCCGGTGGCCAGGGCCGAGATCGGATAGACCAGCGGCAGCGCCGGCAGGTCGAGGGCCATGGCCCGGACGACGCGGCGGAACAGGGCGCGGCGCGCGTCGTCGTCGGTCTCGGCCGCGGCCGCGTCCACGTCCTCGACGACGCGCGGGTTGCGGTAGCCGGTCTCGGCGCGGCCCGAGCGCGCGAAGGGCTCGAGGAACGCGTGCGGGTCGCGGTAGTCGCCGGTGCGGCCCATCAGGTGCAGGGCTCGGGTGGGTCGGGAGACGACGGCGTGCAGGTAGTCCTGGTCCTCCGGCACGGGCACGGGCACGATGTGCATCCCCACCGCGCCGAGGTCGCGGGCGACCATCGCGTAGACCCGCTCCGGCTCGGGCAGGGAGGGGCGGGCCGTGCCGGCCGGGTAGAGGAACTCCAACGGCTCCCCGTCGTATCCCGCCAGGCCGAGGAACTCGCGGGCCCGGCCCGGGTTGACGTCGTAGCGCCGCGCCTCCTCGTCGCCGACGCCGAGGGAGGGGGGGACGAGGTCGTGGGCCAGGCGGGTGCCCTCGAGGAAGACGTCGCTGCCGGCGATGCGCGGGCGGTCCACCGCGTACGCGATCGCCTGGCGCAGGTACTGCGAGCGCACGCGCGGGTGGTCCAGGTTCATGCCCACGTAGAGCACGCCCAGGGGGTCCCGGGGCAGCACCTGGGTGCCGGCCTCGACGAGGGGGCGCAGCTGGCCGGGGGCGACGACGTCGATCACGTCCGCCGTGCCGCGCCGCAGCTCCCGCAGGCGCACGGAGGCGCGGCCCCACGCCTGCACGGCCACCGGGTACGCCGCCGGATCGGAGCCGCGGTGGCGGGCGCTGGGGACCAGGATCGTCGCGCCCGAGGCGCCCGGGTGGGCGCGCGTGAGCTCGGCGGTCTCCGCGGCGTCGGCCCAGCGGTAGGGGCCGGTGCCGGCGGGGGTGGTGACCTCGGAGCCGTCCACGTCGACCGTGCGGTCCCACGAGGCCGGCGAGGAGATCGCGAAGGCCGGCGAGGCCAGCGCGGCCGCGAGGTGACGGCGGGGGGAGTGCAGGCGCAGCCGCACCTCGAGCTCTCCGCGGGCCTCGACGCCGGCGAAGGCGGAGTCCGCGTCCCCGGCGTATCCGCCGAAGGCCGAGACGAACGAGGAGGGCGGGGCGACGGTCCCGTCCACGGGCGCGGGGGCGGAGGCCCACCGCTCGATGTTCGCGACCACGGCGGCGGCGTCGCACGGCTCGCCGTCGTCGAACACCACCCCGGAGACCAGGTGGAACGTGTGGAGGCGGCCGCCGTCGGACTCCTCATGCCGCTCGGCGAGGCGGGGCGTGGGGGCGCCGGTGTCCGCGTCCACGCCGAGCAGCGTCTCGAAGACCTGGCGGATCAGACGGAAGGACTCGACGTCCAGCGCGCGGGCCGGGTCCCGCGTCAGCGCCCGCGCCGGGGCGCCGACCACGAGCAGCCGGCCCGGGCCCGAGGAGGTCGGGGCGGCGGAGGACGGCGCCGCGGGCGACGTCGCGCAGCCGGCCACGCCCAGGCCGAGCAGGCCCAGGCCCCCGCCGAGGAAGGCGCGGCGAGTGGGCTGCATGGCGGCCTCCTGTGGCAGGTGACGTCGGGGTCGGGCGGGCCCGGGGAGTGCGGGCGGGGGGACTCGAACCCCCACGTCCAGGACACTGGAACCTAAATCCAGCGCGTCTACCAGTTCCGCCACGCCCGCGCACACCCCGCGCGGGCGGGGCGAGGCCCGATCCTACCGTGCGGCGCCCGGGCGCGTCGGGCGGGGATCAGGCCTCGTCGAGGCCGAGGGTGCGGCGCAGTCGCGCCACGTGGCCGGTCGCCTTCACGTTGTACTGCGCGTGGGTGACCTTCCCGTCCGGGCCGACGACGATCGTGGAGCGGATCAGACCCTCGAAGGTCCGCCCGTAGTTCTTCTTCTCACCCCAGGCGCCGTAGGCCTCGGCCACCGCGTGGTCCTCGTCCGAGAGCAGGGGGAACGTGAGGCCCTCCTGCTCGGCGAACCGGATGATCCTGCCGATCGGGTCGGGGGAGATCCCCAGGACGACGTAGCCGGCCGCGGTCAGGGAGGCCAGGCTGTCCCGGAAGTCGCAGGCCTGCGTGGTGCAGCCGGGCGTGGACGCGGCCGGGTAGAAGTAGACGATCGTGTGCTTGCCCGCGCTGTCGCGCAGCGAGACGGGCCGGCCCTCCTGGTCCTGGAGGGTGAACGTGGGCGCCGTGTCGCCGGGCTGGAGGCGGTGCTGGGTCGTGTCGGTCATGGGCCCCAGCCTACGGTGGGCCCGGGCGGGGAGCGGGGACGACGAAGGCCCCGTCTCCGTGGAGACGGGGCCTTCGCTCCGGTGGGTGCACCCCCCGGGACTCGAACCCGGAACCTGCTGATTAAGAGTCAGATGCTCTACCGGTTGAGCTAGAGGTGCAGGTGCCGCACCGCCTCTCGGATCTCTCCGGTGCGCCGTGCAACGAGGTGAAACCCTACCAGGGGTTTCAGACGCCGTGCAAATCGGGGGGCGTGACGTCCGTCGCGTCCGTCTCCGGGGTCGCGTAGAGGCGGTCCAGTTCGTTCATGAAGGCGGTCATGAAGGCGTGGAAGTCGGTGGCGTCCTCGGCCTGGTCGAGCTCCGCGGTGCCGTCCTCCGTGAGGTCGCCCACCGGCACCCGCGTGTGCTCCGGGACGTCGAACCACGTCCGGAAGCCCGTGACGGTCTCCACCTGATAGCCGCTGCCCGTGTCCGCCACGGTGGCCACGTTGGCCAGGCCCACCTCGACGACGTCGGCGCGGTCCGCGGAGGCCTCGGTCACCGGGCCGTGCGGGTCGTCCTCGGCCACGCCCGGCGCGCGGCGGTCGTGGTCGTCCGGGGTGGAGGTGGGGTCGAACGGGCACAGCAGCATCTCGAGCGGCTGGTGGCGGTAGCCGATCACGAGGGGGGAGGAGGAGCCCGAGGGCTGGCCGTAGACGACGTTGTAGTCGCCGTGGTTGAACACGCGCGCATCGAAGACGCGGCGCAGCCGTCTGTGCAGGGTGGGCGTGTCCATGGGCCCAACGTACGCGGACCCGTCCGCACGTGTCATGCCGCGGCACCCGTCACACGGGGACGTCGCGTCGGCCCGGTGGCGCCGTGCTCACTAGACTCCGCGGCATGGACTCCGCCGCGTCGACTCCCAGCACCCCGTCCGCCGCTCCCGACATCAAGCCGCGCTCGCGCGACGTCACCGACGGGATGGAGCGCACCGCCGCCCGCGGCATGCTCCGCGCGGTCGGCATGGGGGACGAGGACTTCGGCAAGCCGCAGATCGGCATCGCGTCGTCCTGGAACGAGATCACCCCCTGCAACCTCTCCCTGGACCGCCTCGCCCAGGCCTCGAAGGACGGCGTCCACGCCGCCGGTGGATATCCGCTGGAGTTCGGCACGGTCTCCGTCTCGGACGGCATCTCCATGGGCCACGAGGGCATGCACTTCTCCCTCGTCTCCCGCGAGGTGATCGCGGACTCGGTGGAGACCGTGATGATGGCCGAGCGCCTGGACGGCTCCGTCCTGCTCGCCGGCTGCGACAAGTCGCTGCCGGGCATGCTCATGGCCGCCGCCCGCCTGGACCTGGCGTCCGTGTTCGTCTACGCAGGCTCGATCATGCCGGGCGTGGCCCGCCTGACCGACGGCACCGAGAGGCAGGTGACCATCATCGACGCCTTCGAGGCGGTCGGCGCCTGCGCCCGCGGTCTCATGTCCGAGGAGGACCTGCTCCGCATCGAGAAGTCCATCGCCCCGGGTGAGGGCGCCTGCGGCGGCATGTACACCGCCAACACCATGGCCTCCATCGGTGAGGCCCTCGGCATGTCCCTGCCCGGTTCCGCCGCCGCCCCCTCCGCGGACCGCCGCCGCGACGCCTTCGCGCGCCGCTCCGGCGAGGCCGTGGTGAACATGCTCCGCCAGGGCATCACGGCCCGGGACATCATGACCAAGCCCGCGTTCGAGAACGCGATCGCCGTGACCATGGCGTTCGGCGGCTCCACCAACGCCGTGCTGCACCTGCTCGCCATCGCCCGGGAGGCGGGCGTGGACCTGCAGCTGTCCGACTTCAACCGCATCGCCGACCGCACCCCGCACATCGCCGACCTCAAGCCGTTCGGTCAGTACGTCATGACGGACGTGGACCGCATCGGCGGCGTCCCGGTGGTCATGAAGGCCCTGCTGGACGAGGGCCTGCTGCACGGGGACACCCTCACCGTCACCGGCAAGACCCTCGCCGAGAACCTGGCCGCGCTCGATCCGGACCCGGTGGACGGCAAGGTCATCCGGACCATGGACGACGCGCTGCACCCCAACGGCGGCATCGCGATCCTCCACGGCTCGCTGGCCCCGGAGGGCGCTGTCGTGAAGTCCGCCGGCTTCGATGCGGACGTCTTCGAGGGCACCGCGCGCGTCTTCGACCGGGAGCGCGCCGCCATGGACGCCCTCGAGGACGGGACCATCGCCGCCGGCGACGTGGTGGTCATCCGCTATGAGGGGCCGAAGGGCGGCCCGGGCATGCGCGAGATGCTCGCGATCACCGGCGCGATCAAGGGGGCGGGTCTGGGCAAGGACGTCCTGCTGATCACCGACGGGCGCTTCTCCGGCGGCACCACCGGCCTGTGCATCGGCCACATCGCTCCCGAGGCCGCCGAGGGAGGGCCGATCGGCCTGGTGCAGGACGGCGACCGCATCCGCGTGGACATCGCCGGACGCACCATGGACCTGCTCGTGGACGAGGCCGAGCTCGCCGCCCGCCGCGAGTCCTGGGAGCCGGTGGAGCCGAAGTTCACCACGGGCGTGCTGGGCAAGTACGCCAAGCTGGTGCACTCCGCCGCCGAGGGCGCCTACCTGGGCTGAGGCCCGGTCGGCCCGCACGCCGAGACGAGCAGAGGATGAGCATGCACGAGACCGACGCCCGGGTCGGGGGACCCGCGCCTCGTCCCGGGCGGGAGGCGCGCTGATGGAGGTCGTCATCCTGCCCGACGCCGCCGCCCTGGGCCGGCACGGCGCGGACGCGGTGGCCGCCCACGTGGCGGCCCGTCCCGAGGCCGTCCTGGGGCTGGCCACCGGCTCCTCGCCCCTGCCCGTCTACGACGAGCTCGCCCGCCGGGTCCGGGACGGGGAGCTGTCCCTGCGCTCCTGCCGCGCGTTCCTGCTGGACGAGTACGTCGGCCTGCCCGCGGGACACCCCGAGTCCTACCGCACCGTGATCGAGCGGGAGTTCGTCGTGCGCACGGACATCGCCCCGGAGGCCGTGCACGGTCCGGACGGCGGGGCGGCGGACGTCCCGGGCGCCTGCGCCGCCTACGAGGAGGCGCTGCGCGAGGCCGGCGGCGTGGACGTGCAGCTGCTCGGCGTGGGCACGGACGGGCACATCGCGTTCAACGAGCCCGGCTCCTCCCTCGCCTCCCGCACGCGCATCAAGGTGCTCGCCGAGCAGACCCGGCGGGACAACGCCCGCTTCTTCGACGGCGACCTCGACCAGGTCCCGACCCACTGCCTCACCCAGGGCGTGGGCACGATCCTCGACGCCCGACACCTGGTCCTGCTGGCCCGGGGCGAGGGCAAGGCCGAGGCGGTGCGGCAGCTCGTGGAGGGCCCCGTGAGCGCGCGCTGGCCGGTCACGGCCCTGCAGCTGCACCCGCATGTGACCGTCCTCGTGGACGAGGCCGCCGCCGGGCGACTCGAGCTCGCGGGGGAGTACCGCCACATGTGGGAGGCCAAGCCGTCCTGGCAGGGCCTCTGAGCGCCCCTCGTCCATCGACCCGCCCACCCCGGAAGGTGCATCCGTGCCCGCCTCGGTCCCTCACCGGCCGCGCGCCGAGCAGGCGCCGCAGGCCGCCGCGTCCCCGTCGGTGCTGCGCGCGGACCGCGTCCATGACGGCGAGCGCCTCGGCGGCCCCGGCTGGATCGCCCTGGCCGAGGGCCGGGTGGTGGCCGTCGGGACCGGGGACCCGCCGCGCACCCACGGCCCCGTCCACGACCTCGGCGACGCCCTCCTCGCTCCCGGCTGCGTGGACGTGCACTGCCACGGCGGCGGCGGACACGCCGTCGAGTCCGGCGCGGCCGCGGCACGCGCGGCGGCCGCGGCCCACGCCCGCGCGGGCACGACCACGGTGGTGGCCTCCCTCGTCACGGACGAGGTCGACGCGCTCGCGGCGCAGCTGACGGCCCTGACGCCCCTGTGCGCAGAGGGGGTGCTGGCCGGCGTGCACCTCGAGGGTCCCTGGCTCTCGCCCCTGCACCGCGGCGCGCACCGGGCCGCGTCGCTGCGGGCGCCGGAGCCCGAGGACGTCGCTCGCCTCGTCGAGGTCGGCGCGGGCCACCTGGCGATGGTCACGCTGGCCCCCGAGCTGCCCGGGGCCCTCGACGCGGTGGGCCGGCTGGCGGAGGCGGGCGTCGTCGTCGCGATCGGCCACACGGACGCCTCCTACGAGACCACGCGCGCGGCGATCGACGCGGGGGCGCGGATGGCCACGCACCTGCACAACGCGTGCCGGCCCACCCACCATCGCGAGCCCGGGCCGGCCGTCGCCCTGCTGGAGGACCCGCGCGTGGGGATCGAGACCATCGTGGACGGCGTCCACCTACATGCGGCCACGGTGCGGCGGGTCGCCCGGGAGGCCGGGGAGCGGTGGATCCTCGTCTCGGACTCCATGGCCGCCGCCGGCTGCGGCGACGGCGAGTTCCCCCTCGGGCCGCTGCGGGTCCGGGTCCACGACGGCGTCGCGCGGGTGGTCGGCGCGGACGGCGCAGCCGGGGCCATCGCCGGGTCCACGGCCACGGTCACCGGCTCGGTGCGCTCCGCCGTCGTCGCCGGGGTCGACCTCGACGCCGCGCTGCGGGCGGCGACGGCCGCGCCCGCGGACGCCCTGGGGCTTCCCGACGTCGGCCGGCTCCGAGCCGGGAGCCGAGCGGACGCCGTCGTCTTCGGCCCCGAGCTCGAGGTGCGCGGGGTGCTCCATCACGGAACGTGGGTGAAGGCGGCCGCCCCCGCGGCGGCTGACTAGGGTGGGCGCAGGCCCGGGATCCGACCCCGACCGCCCGGTCGTCTCACGATGTGACGCTTTATCTCACATTGCGAGACAGGCGGGTGGTCGATGGCGGACGGGGCGCATGGCTGTCGATACTGAGACCACCCCCGAAGGACCCGGCGGCCCGTGTCCCCACCTCAGACTCCACCACGCCGGCCCGATCCGTCATCGACGCGGCCACGGTCCCCGACGCCCGACGGATCCAAACGACGACCGTCCGACGCCCCCGCGACGGACACGCAGCGACGAACGCAGTGAGGTGACCCCATGAGCACGACCCCCCGCGACGCCCGCGCGGCGGTCCCGCAGGTCCCGACGCCGGCCTCCCGCCCGACGGAGAGCGCCCGGGTCCAGGAGCGCCGTCCGGCCCCCCGGCCCGAGATCGTCGAGCCGCGGGTGCCCGGCGAGGGCTCCCGCGTCGAGCCGACCCGGATGACCGGCTCCGAGGGCATCATCCGCTCCCTGGAGGAGCTGGGGGTCACGGACGTGTTCGGGCTGCCCGGCGGCGCCATCCTGCCGACCTACGACCCGCTCATGGACTCCGATCGGATCCGCCACATCCTGGTGCGCCACGAACAGGGCGCCGGTCACGCGGCGCAGGGCTACCACCTGGCCACCGGCAAGGTCGGCGTGGCCATCGCCACCTCCGGTCCCGGCGCCACCAACCTGGTGACCGCCGTCGCGGACGCCCACATGGACTCCCAGGCGGTCGTGTTCATCACCGGCCAGGTCTCCTCCGCCGCGATCGGCACGGACGCCTTCCAGGAGGCGGACATCGTGGGCATCACGATGCCCATCACCAAGCACTCCCGGCTCGTGACCCGGCCCGAGGACGTCCCCCAGGCCCTCGCCGAGGCGTTCCACATCGCCGCCACGGGCCGGCCCGGGCCCGTGCTCGTGGACGTCACCAAGGACGCCCAGCAGGGCGAGTTCGAGTTCGCGTGGCCGCCCCGGATCGACCTGCCCGGCTACCGCCCCGTCCTGCGCGGCCACCCCCGGCAGATCCGCGAGGCCGCCCGGCTGATCCGCGAGGCCCGGCGCCCCGTGCTGTACGTGGGCGGCGGCGTGGCCCGCGGCGAGGCCCACGAGGAGCTGCGCGCCCTCGCCGAGCGCACGGGCGCCCCCGTGGTCACCACCCTCACCGCCCGCGGCGTCTTCCCCGACTCGCACCCCCAGCACCTGGGCATGCCGGGCATGCACGGCGGCGTCCCCGCCGTGGCCGCGCTCCAGCAGGCCGACCTGCTGATCACGCTCGGCGCCCGCTTCGACGACCGCGTGACCGGTCACCTGCCCTCGTTCGCCCCCGGCGCCCGCGTGATCCACGCGGACATCGACCCGGCCGAGATCTCCAAGAACCGCACCGCGGACGTGCCGATCGTCGGTGACGTCAAGGAGATCATCCCGGACCTGGTGGCCGAGCTCGCGACGGACACCGAGGCGCTGCCCGACCTCGCCGACTGGTGGGCGGTGCTGCGGCGCCTGCAGGACACCTACCCGATGGGCTGGACCGAGACCGAGGACGGCCTCGTCGCGCCCCAGGAGGTGATCTCGCGCCTGTCGGCCCTGTCCGGCCCCGAGGCCACCTACGTGGCCGGCGTCGGCCAGCACCAGATGTGGGCCAGCCAGTTCGTCGCCTACGAGCGCCCGCGCCAGTGGCTCAACTCGGCCGGCCTCGGCACGATGGGCTTCGCCGTCCCCGCCGCGATGGGGGCGCAGGTGGGCGAGCCCGACCGCGTGGTCTGGGCCATCGACGGCGACGGCTGCTTCCAGATGACCAACCAGGAGCTCGCCACGTGCGTGATCAACCGCATCCCCATCAAGATCGCGGTGATCAACAACTCCTCGCTGGGCATGGTGCGCCAGTGGCAGACCCTCTTCTACGACGGGCGCTACTCGAACACGGACCTGAACACGGGCCACGACACCGCCCGGGTGCCGGACTTCGTCAAGCTCGCCGACGCCTACGGCGCCGCGGGCCTGCGCTGCGACCGCCGGGAGGACCTGGACGACACCATCCGGCAGGCCCTCGCCATCGACGACCGCCCCGTGATCGTGGACTTCGTGGTCTCCCGTGACGCCATGGTCTGGCCGATGGTCCCCGCGGGGGTCAGCAACGACGCGATCCAGGTGGCCCGGGGCATGACGCCCGACTGGGACCAGGAAGACTGAGGAGGGCAACCGATGGAACGCCACACCCTGTCCGTGCTCGTCGAGGACGTGCCCGGCACCCTGACCCGCGTGGCCGGCCTCTTCGCCCGGCGCGCGTTCAACATCCACTCGCTGGCCGTGGGCGTCACGGAGGTCGAGGGCCTGTCCCGGATCACCGTGGTCGTCGACGCCGACACGGACCTGCTCGAGCAGGTCACCAAGCAGCTGAACAAGCTGATCAACGTGATCAAGGTCGTCGAGCTCACGCCCGACTCCTCCGTTCAGCGCGACCACCTGCTCGTCAAGGTGCGCGCCGATGCCGCCACCCGCGGTCAGGTCGTCCAGGCGGCCGACCTGTTCCGCGCCCACGTCGTCGACGTGGCCCCGGAGTCCCTGACCCTCGAGGCCACCGGCACCCGTGACAAGCTCGAGGCCTTCCTCGAGATGATGGAGCCCTACGGCGTGCGTGAGCTCGTCCGCTCGGGCACCCTCGCCCTCGCCCGGGGGCCGCGGTCCATGACCGACCGCGCCCTGGCCCGCTGACCCGTCCCGATCCACCCATCCCGTGAGGAGAACAGCATGACCGTGAAGAAGTTCTACGACGACGACGCCGACCTGTCGATCATCCAGGGCCGCACCGTGGCCGTCATCGGCTACGGCTCCCAGGGCCACGCCCACGCCCTGTCGCTGCGCGACTCCGGCGTGGACGTGCGCATCGGCCTCGCCGAGGGCTCCAAGTCCCGCGCCAAGGCCGAGGCCGAGGGCCTGCGCGTCGTCGACGTCGCCACCGCCGCCGCCGAGGCCGACCTGATCATGATCCTCACCCCGGACCAGGTCCAGGCCGACGTGTACGACCAGCACATCGCCGGCAACCTGCAGGAGGGCGACGCCCTCTTCTTCGCGCACGGCTTCAACGTGCGCTTCGGCTACATCCAGGCCCCCGAGGGCGTCGACGTCGCCCTGGTCGCCCCCAAGGGCCCGGGCCACGTGGTGCGCCGCGAGTTCGAGGCCGGCCGCGGCGTGCCCGCGCTGATCGCCGTCGAGAAGGACGCCTCCGGCCAGGCCCACGCCCTCGCCCTGTCCTACGCCAAGGCCGTGGGCGGCACCCGCGCCGGTGTCATCGAGACGACCTTCACCGAGGAGACCGAGACCGACCTGTTCGGCGAGCAGGCCGTGCTCTGCGGCGGCGCCTCCCAGCTCGTGCAGTACGGCTTCGAGACCCTCACCGAGGCCGGCTACCAGCCCGAGATCGCCTACTTCGAGGTGCTGCACGAGCTGAAGCTCATCGTCGACCTCATGGTCGAGGGCGGCATCGCCAAGCAGCGCTGGTCCATCTCCGACACCGCGGAGTACGGCGACTACGTCTCCGGCCCCCGCGTCATCACCCCCGACGTGAAGGAGAACATGAAGGCGGTCCTCGCCGACATCCAGTCCGGCGCCTTCGCGCAGCGCTTCATGGACGACCAGAAGGCCGGTGCGCCCGAGTTCAAGGAGCTGCGCGCCCGGGGCGAGGCCCACCCGATCGAGAAGACCGGCCGCGAGCTGCGCCAGATGTTCTCCTGGCTCAAGGACGCGGACGACGACTACACCGAGGGCACTGCGGCCCGCTGAGCCGCCTGAGCCCCCGACGCCGGCCCCGGGCATCGCGCTTCGGGGCCGGCGTCGCATTCCGGCCACGGTCCGGTCACGCGTCTAGGCTCGGACCGGAGCGCGGGCCGGCCCGCCTTCCATCCCACCGCACCACACCTCCAGGAGCACCCGTGAGCGCAGCCCAGCCCGTCGTCCTGATCGCCGAGGAACTCTCGCCCGCCACCGTCGAGGCCCTCGGCCCCGACTTCGAGATCCGCCGCACGGACGGCGCCGACCGCGCCCGCCTCCTCGAGGACCTGCGCGACGTCGACGCGGTGCTGATCCGCTCGGCCACCCAGATGGACGCCGAGGCGATCGCCGCCGCGCCGCAGCTGAAGGTCATCGCGCGCGCCGGCGTCGGACTGGACAACGTGGACGTGCCCGCCGCCACCGAGGCCGGCGTCATGGTCGTCAACGCGCCGACGTCGAACATCATCTCCGCCGCCGAGCTCACCTGCGGCCACATCCTGGCCGCCGCCCGCAACATCGCGGCCGCCCACGGCTCGCTGAAGGCGGGGGAGTGGAAGCGTTCGAAGTACACGGGCGTCGAGCTGTACGGCAAGCGGCTGGGCGTGATCGGCCTGGGCCGCATCGGCGCGCTCGTGGCCGAGCGCATGAAGGCGTTCGGCATGGAGATCCTCGCCTACGACCCCTACGTGACCACCGCCCGCGCGCAGCAGCTCGGCGCGAGCCTCGTCGAGCTGGACGAGCTGCTCGAGCGCGCCGACGTGGTCACGATCCACATGCCCAAGACCCCCGAGACGGTCGGCATGATCGGCGATGAGCAGTTCGCCCGCATGAAGGACACCGCGATCATCGTGAACGTGGCCCGCGGCGGCCTCGTGGACGAGGACGCCCTCGCCCGCGCGCTCGAGGCCGGGACCATCGGGGGTGCCGGCATCGACGTCTTCAGCTCCGAGCCGGCCACGGACCTGGCGTTCTTCGCCCACGACTCCGCCGTCGTCACCCCCCACCTGGGCGCCTCGACCGCCGAGGCCCAGGAGAAGGCGGGCGTCGCCGTCGCCGGCTCCGTGCGCCTGGCCCTCTCCGGCGAGCTCGTGCCGGACGCCGTGAACGTGGCCGGCGGCGCGATCCACGAGGACGTGCGCCCCGGCCTGCCGCTGGCCGAGAAGCTGGGCCGCGTGCTCACCGCGCTGGTGGGCGAGCAGTCCATCACGGCCGTCGAGGTGGAGATCGCCGGTGAGATCGCCGAGCACGACGTCTCCGCGATGCGCCTGGCCGCCCTGAAGGGCGTGTTCACGGACATCGTCTCGGACCAGGTCTCCTACGTGAACGCCCCCGTGCTGGCCGAGCAGCGCGGCGTCGAGTGCCGCCTCACCACCACCGCGGTGTCCGAGTCCTACCGCAACACCGTCACGGTGCGCGCCGCGACCGCGCAGGGCACCCAGACCGCCGTCACCGGAACGCTCACCGGCCCGCGCCAGGTGCAGAAGCTCGTCGGTGTGGACCGGCACGAGCTCGAGGTGCCGCTGGCCGACCACCTGCTCGTGTTCGCCTACCAGGACCGCCCGGGCGTGATCGGCGTCCTGGGCCAGGCCCTCGGGGTGCAGGGCGTGAACATCGCCGGCATGGACGTCTCGCGCGACGACGAGGGCGCCGCCCTGGCCGTGCTGACCCTGGACGGGGCGCTGTCCGGAGACACCACGGCCACGCTGGCCGCGGCCATCGGCGCCGCCCGTGCGGCCGAGGTGGACCTCTCCGCCTGACCCGTCGACGCCCGGGCGGGCATCGCGGGGCCGGCGCGCGTCGCCCTGTGTTGAGATGGTGTCCATGTCGCGTCCACCCGAGCCCCGCCCCGCACCCGCCCCGACCGCGCGCGCCGCAGCGGCCCGCCCCGCCACGCCTCCGGGTGTGCAGGGCCGCTGGGCCCGGCGCGCGGCGGGCGGGCTGATCGGCGTCAGTGTCCTGCTCGCCGCCTGGTCGTTCGCCCTCCCCTTCGTGTTCGGGCTGGGCCCGCGGCAGGTGCCGTGGTGGCGCGAGGTCTTCGACGTGAACCACGAGGCCAACCTCACGGCGTGGTGGAGCTCGGGCCTGCTCCTGCTGGGGGCCGCGGGCTTCACCACGGTGGGTCTCGTGCGCCGCGCGCTGGGGCGGACCGGCGGCGGAGCCTGCTCGCGTGGCTGACCCCCGCGGCCCTGCTGGCGGCCATGAGCCTGGACGAATCGACGCAGCTCCACGAGCAGGCCGGCCGGCTGTGGGAGGCCCTGCCGTTCGCGGGGGAGAACCCGCTGCCCGCGTTCCAGTGGCTGATCCTCGGCGCGCCGGCCGCGATCGTCGTCCTCGGGCTGCTCGCGCTGTGCACCGTCGCCCTGCCCCGCCGGACCCGAGCGCTGACGGTGGCGGGCGGCGCGGTGTTCTTCGTCGGCGCGATCGTCCTCGAGGCGGTGCCGCTCGTCTTCGGGATCGGGCGCAGCACCCTGGCCTACCACGTGGCGACGCACGCGGAGGAGCTGACCGAGATGATCGGGGCGTCCGTGCTCGTGGTGGCCCCGTGGGCCCACCTCCACCTGCGGCCTGCGCCGGGCCATCTGCAGGTGACCGCCGACGGCGTCCCGGACGCCGACGCGGACGACGTCGTCCTCGGCGCGGGCCCCAGGCCCGCCGCTAGACTCGACGACTGTGACTGACGCCCGCGCCCCGTACTACCTGACCACGGCCATCTCCTACCCGAACGGCGAGCCGCACATCGGCCACGCCTACGAGTACATCGCCTCGGACGCGATGGCCCGCTTCCAGCGGCTCGACGGGCGGGACGTGCGCTTCCTGACCGGCACGGACGAGCACGGCCAGAAGATGGAGCAGACGGCGCAGCAGCAGGGCGTGAGCGCCCTCGAGCTGGCCACGCGCAACGCCGCCGTCTTCAAGGAGATGGACGACGACGTCCTGGACATCTCCTACGACCGCTTCATCCGCACCACGGACACGGACCACGCCGAGGCCGTCCGCGAGATCTGGCGGCAGATGGAGGCCAACGGGGACATCTACCTCGGCTCCTACGCCGGCTGGTACTCCGTGCGGGACGAACGCTACTTCGGCGAGGACGAGACCGAGGTGGGTCAGGACGGGGTGCGCCGCGCCGTCGAGACCGGCACCGAGGTGACGTGGACGGAGGAGGAGTCCTATTTCTTCCGCCTGTCCAAGTACCAGCAGCCGCTGCTGGACCACTACCGCGAGCACCCGGACTTCGCCGCCCCCCGGTACCGCTTCAACGAGGTCATCCGCTTCGTGGAGGCCGGGCTCGAGGACCTGTCCATCTCCCGGACCTCCTTCCAGTGGGGCATCGACCTGCCGGCGCCCGCGGACCCCGACGCCGCCGACGCCGACCGGCGCGCCGACCACGTCACCTACGTCTGGGTCGACGCGTTGACGAACTACCTCACCGGCGCGGGCTGGCCGGCGGAGGACCCGGAGGCGTTCGCGCGCTACTGGCCGGCGGACCTGCACGTGATCGGCAAGGACATCTCCCGGTTCCACTGCATCTTCTGGCCCGCGTTCCTCATGTCGGCCGGCCTCGAGCTGCCGCGCCGCGTCATGATCCATGGCTTCCTGAACAACAACGGGGCCAAGATGTCCAAGTCCCTGGGCAACGTGGTGCACCCGCGGGAATGGGTGGCCCGGTACGGCCTGGACGCCATTCGCTTCTTCCTGCTGCGCGAGTTCCCGTTCGGCGCGGACGGCTCCTACAGCCACGAGGCCGTGGTGAGCCGCAAGAACGCGGACCTGGCCAACAACCTCGGCAACCTCGCCCAGCGCTCGCTGTCCATGGTGGCCAAGAACTGCGGCGCCGCCGTGCCCGAGCCGGGCGAGTTCACCGAGGCGGACCGCGCCGTCCTGGCCCAGGTCGACGCCCTGCTGGAGCGCTCCCGGTCCGCGTACGCGGTGCAGGACTTCCACGACGCGCTCGAGGAGACCTGGCGCGTGCTCGGTGAGATCAACGCCTACTTCGCGGACCAGGCCCCGTGGGTGCTGCGCAAGACGGACGAGCCGCGCATGCGCACGGTGCTGTACGTGACGTTGCAGGCCGTGCGCCGGGTGGCCCTGCTCGCGCAGCCGGTGATGCCCGGCTCGGCCTCGCGGCTGCTGGACCTGCTCGGCGTCCCCGCCGAGGGCGACGCCGGCCGCACCGGCGCGTCCGGCACCGGCCCGCGGTCCTTCGCCGCGTTCCACGAGGACCTGGTCCCCGGCACGCCGCTGCCCGCCCCGCAGCCGGTCTTCCCGCGGCACGAGGAGCCCGCCGAGGACTGAGCCCGTCCGGAGGGTGAGACCGGGTGTCACACGATGTGGTCCTCACGCGTGCCCCGCGTAGCCTGAGGGCCATGACCGAGACCACACGCAGCTCCGCAGACCCCTTGGACATCGCCGTCATCGGCGGCGACGGCATCGGCCCCGAGGTCACCGACCAGGCCGCCGCCGTCCTGCAGGCGGCGTTGCGTGCCGAGGGGCGTCCGGAGGCCCGGCTCACCCCGTATCCGCTGGGTGCGGAGCACTGGCTCGAGACCGGCGAGGCGCTCACGGACGAGGTCCTCGAGTCCCTGCGCCGCCACGACGCGATCCTGTTCGGGGCCGTCGGCGCCGCGCCCGGGGACGAGCGCATCCCGTCCGGGCTGATCGAGCGCGGCATGCTGCTCAAGCTGCGCTTCGCGCTGGACCACGGCGTGAACCTGCGCCCGGCCACCCTGCTGCCCGGCGCCGTCAGCCCCCTGGCCGCGCCCGGCGAGATCGACTTCACCGTGGTGCGCGAGGGCACGGAGGGGCCGTACGTGGGCAACGGCGGTGCGATCCGCGTGGACACCCCGCACGAGATCGCCACGGAGGTCTCCGTGAACACGGCGTTCGGCGTGCGCCGCGTCGTCGAGGACGCCTTCCGTCGCGCCGACGCGGGCGAGCGCAAGCGCCTCACGCTCGTGCACAAGCACAACGTCCTGGTCCACGCCGGCCACCTGTGGCGCCGCACCGTGGAGTCCGTGGCGGCCGACTTCCCCGCGGTCACCTGGGACTACATGCACGTCGACGCCGCCATGATCTTCCTGGCGACGGACCCGGCCCGCTTCGACGTGATCGTGACGGACAACCTGTTCGGGGACATCATCACGGACCTCGCCGCGGCCGTGACCGGCGGCATCGGGCTCGCCGCCTCCGGCAACATCAACGTCGAGGGCACGGCGCCGTCGATGTTCGAGCCGGTCCACGGCTCCGCTCCGGACATCGCGGGCCAGGGGATCGCCGACCCCGTGGCCGCCATCCTCTCCGCCGCCCTGCTGCTCGAGCACGTGGGCGAGACCGGCGCCGCGGCGCGCGTGCGCACCGCGGTGTGGGCGCACCTGAAGGACCGGGTGGACGGCGCGCGGGGCACCACCGCCGAGGTGGGCGCCGACGTCGTCGCGCGGGTCTGACGCGCGGGCCCGGCGCGTCGACGCCGGGTCTAGGATGGGGCGACGGCCTGTGGCGTGTGCCACGCCCGGCGCCGTGGCCCCTGCGCGTCGTGCCCGGCACCGGAGCCGTCCCCATCCGTCACCCGTCACGAGGAGTGATCCCACCGTGTCCGAGACCGTGTTCACGCGGCAACCGCATCTGTCCCCGATGTCCGATCAGCAGCGCGTCGAGATCCTCCAGGACCCCGGTTTCGGCAACGTCTTCACGGACCACATGGTCTCGATCGACTGGACCTGGGACGAGGACGGCGGCGCGTGGCATGACGCCCGCGTGGAGCCCTACGGCCCGCTGTCCCTGGACCCCGCGGCCGCGGTGCTGCACTACGGCCAGGAGATCTTCGAGGGGCTGAAGGCCTACCGGCACGAGGACGGCTCGGTGTGGACGTTCCGCCCCGAGGCCAACGCCGCACGCCTGAACCGCTCCGCCCGCCGCCTGGCCCTGCCGGAGCTGCCCGAGGAGCTGTTCCTCGGCTCGCTGCGGGCCCAGCTCGAGGCGGACCGGGCCTGGGTGCCCACCGGCCCGGGCCAGTCCCTCTACCTGCGCCCCTTCATGTTCGCCTCCGAGGCGTTCCTCGGCGTCCGCCCGGCCCGGCAGGTGCGGTACATGGTGATCGCCTCGCCGGCCGGCAACTACTTCGGCGGCGAGCTCAAGCCGGTGACCATCTGGGTCTCGCGTGACTACGCCCGCGCCGGCAAGGGCGGCACGGGCGCGGCCAAGACCGGCGGCAACTACGCCGCCTCGCTGCTGCCCCAGCTGCAGGCCGCGGCGAAGGGCGCCGACCAGGTCGTGTTCCTCGACCAGTACCACGACGACGCGATCGAGGAGCTCGGCGGCATGAACGTCTTCTTCGTGCACGCCGACGGCCGCCTCGTCACCCCGGCACTCACCGGCACGATCCTCGAGGGCGTCACCCGCTCCTCGATCCTCCAGCTCGGCCGGGACATGGGCCTGACCGTCGAGGAGCGTCGCGTCACCCTCGCCGAGTGGGCCGAGGGCGTCCGCTCGGGCGAGATCACCGAGGTCTTCGCGTGCGGCACCGCCGCCGTCGTGACCCCGATCGGCCGTCTGCTCGACGGTGACGACGTGATCGAGGCCGCCGGCGGGACCGACGTGACCCTCAGGATCCGCGCCGAGCTCGAGGGCATCCAGACCGGGCGCGTCGAGGACCGCCACGGCTGGCTGCACCGCCTCGTCTGACCCCACCCCACGAACGGAGACCCCCGTGAGCTCGCACCGCTCCTCCGCGCCCGCCGAGGGCGCCCCACGCCCGGCCACGACGCCGGAAGACCTCCCGCCGACCGAGGCCGCCGACCGGCCCCGCTGGACACCCGTGAAGATCGCCGTCTGGGTGGCCGTGGCACTGCTCGGCGGCGTCGCCTGGACCATGCTCGCCCTGCACCGCGGCGAGACGATCAACGCGATCTGGTTCGTGTTCGCCGCCGTGGCGACGTTCGCGATCGGCTACCGCTTCTACTCGAAGTACGTCGAGCGCATGATCGTCCACCCGGACGACACCCGCGCCACCCCGGCCGAGTACCGGGCCGACGGCCGGGACTACGTGGCCACCGACCGCCGCGTGCTCTACGGCCACCACTTCGCGGCCATCGCCGGCGCCGGTCCGCTCGTGGGCCCCGTGCTCGCCGCGCAGATGGGCTACCTGCCCGGCACAATCTGGATCATCGTCGGCGTGATCCTGGCCGGCGCGGTCCAGGACTACCTCGTCCTGTTCTTCTCGATGCGCCGCGGCGGCCGCTCGCTCGGCCAGATGGCCCGGGACGAGCTGGGCCGCGTCGGGGGCACCGCCGCGATCGTCGCGACCCTGCTGATCATGGTGATCATCACGGCCATCCTGGCCCTCGTGGTGGTCAACGCCCTGGGCGAGTCCCCGTGGGGCGTGTTCTCCGTGGCCATGACCATCCCGATCGCGCTCTTCATGGGCGTGTACCTGCGCTGGATCCGCCCGGGCCGCATCACCGAGATCTCCGTGATCGGGTTCGTCCTGCTCCTGGCGGCCATCATCGGCGGCGGCTGGGTGGCCGGGACCGAGTGGGGCGCGGCCCTGTTCACCCTGGACCGCACCACCATCGCCTGGGCCGTGATCATCTACGGGTTCGTCGCGGCCGTGCTCCCCGTGTGGCTGCTGCTCGCTCCGCGCGACTACCTGTCCACCTTCATGAAGATCGGCGTGATCGCCGGTCTCGCGCTGGCCATCGTCGTCGTGCAGCCGCGCATCGGCACCCCCGCGTTCTCCGAGTTCGCCTCGGGCCAGACCGGCCCGGTGTGGCCCGGTTCGCTGTTCCCGTTCCTGTTCGTCACCATCGCGTGCGGTGCGCTCTCCGGCTTCCACGCGCTGATCGCCTCGGGCACGACGCCCAAGATGGTGGAGAAGGAGCGCCAGACCCGCTTCATCGGCTACGGCGGCATGCTCATGGAGGCCTTCGTGGCGGTCATGGCGCTCGTGGCGGCCGTGTCCATCGACCGCGGCATCTACTTCGCCATGAACGCCCCCGCCGCGCTCACCGGCGGCACCCCGGAGACCGCCGCCGACTTCGTCATGGGTCTCGGCCTGGCCGGGGTGAACCTCGCCCCCGGGGACCTGACCCACCTGGCCGACCTCGTGGGCGAGGAGACCGTGGTCTCCCGCACCGGCGGCGCCCCCACCCTCGCGGTCGGCCTGGCGCACATCATGGGCCAGCTGATCGGCGGCGAGGCCCTCATGGGCTTCTGGTACCACTTCGCCATCATGTTCGAGGCGCTGTTCATCCTCACCGCCGTGGACGCCGGCACCCGCGTGGCCCGCTTCATGCTCCAGGATTCCCTGGGCAACGTGGTCCCGCGCTTCAAGGACACCGGCTGGCGCGTGGGCGCCTGGGTGTGCACCGGCATCATGGTGGCCGCGTGGGGCGCCGTGCTGATCATGGGCGTGACCGACCCGCTGGGCGGCATCAACACGCTGTTCCCGCTGTTCGGCATCGCCAACCAGCTGCTGGCGGCCATCGCGCTCGCGGTGGTCCTGGCGATCGTGGCCGGCCGCCGGCACTTCCGGGGCCTGTGGATCGTGGCGCTGCCGCTGGCGTTCATCACCGTGGTCACCACCGTGGCGTCGTTCCAGAAGATCTTCTCCTCCATCCCGGCGGTGGGCTACTGGGCGCAGCATCGCGCGTTCCAGGACGCGCTGGCGGCGGGGAAGACGAGCTTCGGCGCCGCGAAGTCCGTGCCGGCCATGGAGGCCGTGGTCCGCAACACCTTCATCCAGGGCACGCTCTCCGTCGTCTTCCTGGTGTTGGCGCTGATCGTCATCACGACGTCGGTGCTCGCCACGGTGCGCGCCTTCCGCGGCACCGAGGTCATCGACCACCAGGACCCGTACGTGCCCTCGCAGCGCTTCGCCCCGGCCGGGCTGTTCGCCACGGCCGAGGAGAAGGAGCTGCAGCGGCAGTGGGACGCCCTGCCGGCGGACCGGCAGCCGGTGCGGGGTCACTGACGTGGCCGATCCGCGCGCGACGCCGGCCGGGCCCTCCACCGCGGAGGGCTCGGCCGGCCCGTCACGGCCCGGGGTGTGGGCCCGGGCGCGCTGGTGGGTCCGCCAGCTCTCCGGTGAGGGGAAGTACGACGCCTACGTGGCCCATCACCGGGCCCACCACCCGGGGCGGGCACCGATGACCGAGCGGGAATTCTGGCGGGCCGAATACGCCCGCCAGCAGGCGAATCCGGGCAGCCGCTGCTGCTGAGCGGTCTCGACCCGCCCTGCACCGCGCCGCACCGCACCCCGCTGAGCCAGACGAATCCGCCCGCGAGCCAGACGAATCGGTCGCCCCGGGCCGTCGGGCGCGGCCGAATCGTCTGGCTCGCGGCGTCAGCGGGGTCGGCATCGGGTGGGGTGTCCGGCGACGGCGCCCGCTGCTCACCCACTAGGCTGGCAGGCATGCGCATCGCCCGTTTCGTGGACCAGGCCGAACCGACCTACGGCATCGTGGAGGGCCCGGCCGACGCCGACCCCGCCGAGCTGAGCATCACCGCCCTGCAGGGCGACCCGTTCTTCCACGGGATCCAGCCCACCGGCACCACGCACCGCCTCGAGGACGTGCGCCTCGTGGCGCCGATCATCCCGCGCTCCAAGATCGTCGGCGTCGGCCGCAACTGGGCTGACCACGCCAAGGAGCTCGGCAACGAGGTGCCCACCTCGCCCCAGTTCTTCCTCAAGCCGAACACCTCCGTGGTGGGTCCGAACGAGCCCGTGACCCTGCCGAGCTGGTCGGACGAGGTCTCCTACGAGGCCGAGCTTGCCGTCGTCATCGGCACCATCTGCAAGGACGTGCCGGTGAGCCGCGTGGACGACGTCGTGTTCGGCTACACCGTGGGCAACGACCTCACCGCCCGCGACGCCCAGCGCACCGACCTGCAGTGGGCCCGCGCCAAGGGCTTCGACGGCGCCTGCCCGCTGGGCCCGTGGATCGAGACCGAGCTGGACGTGGAGCCGGCCGGCGGCCTGCGCATCACGTCCCGGCTCGACGGCGAGACCCGCCAGGACGGCACGACGGCGGACATGGTCTTCGGCGTCCGCGAGCTCGTGGCCGCGGCCTCGGAGATGTTCACCCTCCTGCCCGGCGACGTGATCCTGACCGGCACCCCGGGCGGGGTCGGGACGGTCCAGGAGGGCCAGCGCGTCGAGGCCGAGGTCGAGGGGATCGGCGTCCTGGCCACCGTCTTCCGCCGCTGACGCGGGCGCCCGACGACGCCGTCCGGGCCCCCGCGTAGACTCGGGGCATCATGACTGACGCCACCGCTCCCGTGTCCGAGAACGCCCCCGCCCCCTTCGCCGACGTCCCCCAGGTGGACGCCGAGACCCCCGTGCGCGTGCGCTTCGCCCCCTCGCCCACCGGCACCCCCCACGTGGGGCTGATCCGCACCGTCCTGTTCAACTGGGGCTGGGCGCGGCACACCGGCGGCACCCTCGTGTTCCGCATCGAGGACACGGATGCCAAGCGCGATTCGGAGGAGTCCTACCAGCAGCTGCTCGAGGCGATGCGCTGGCTCGGGATCGACTGGGACGAGGGCGTCGAGGTCGGCGGCCCGCACGAGCCGTACCGTCAGTCCCAGCGCGGGCAGATCTACGCGGACGTGATCGAGAAGCTCAAGGCCGGCGGATACATCTACCCGTCCTACTCGAGCCCCGAGGAGACCGAGGCCCGTCACCGGGCCGCCGGCCGCGACCCCAAGCTCGGCTACGACGGCCACGACCGCGACCTCACGGACGAGCAGATCGCCGCCTTCGAGGCCGAGGGCCGCGCGCCGGTCTGGCGGCTGCGCATGCCGGACGAGGACATCACCTTCACCGACCTGGTGCGCGGGGAGATCACCTTCAAGGCCGGCTCCGTGCCGGACTTCGTGGTGGTGCGCGCGGACGGCTCGCCGCTGTACACCCTCGTGAACCCGGTGGACGACGCGCTCATGGGCATCACCCACGTGTTGCGCGGCGAGGACCTGCTCTCCTCCACTCCGCGCCAGATCGCGCTCTACCGCGCCCTGTACGCGATCGGCGTCGCCCGGTACATGCCGGTGTTCGGCCACCTGCCCTACGTGATGGGCGAGGGCAACAAGAAGCTCTCCAAGCGCGACCCGCAGGCCAACCTGTTCCTGCACCGGGACAACGGCTTCATCCCGGAGGGCCTGCTGAACTACCTCGGCCTGCTGGGCTGGTCCCTCTCCGCGGACGAGGACATCTTCACCCCGCAGCAGTTCGTGGAGCACTTCGACGTGCACAAGGTGCTGGCCAACCCCGCCCGCTTCGACGAGAAGAAGGCGATCGCGATCAACGGCACGCACGTGCGCATGCTCGACGTGGCCGACTTCCGTGACCGTCTCGTGCCCTACCTGCACGCGGCCGGCCTCGTGGGCGAGCACCTCACGGATCGGGAGATGCAGATCCTCACCGCCGCGGCCCCGCTCGTGCAGGAGCGCGTGCAGCTGCTCGGCGAGGCCGTCGAGATGCTCGCCTTCCTCTTCACGGCGGACCGGGACGTCCGGACGGCCGAGGGCGCCCTCAAGGGCATGCCGGCGGACCTGGGGGCCGCCGTCGCCGCGGCCCGGGAGGCGCTGGCCGCCCTGCCCGAGGACGAGTTCACCACCGAGCGGATCGAGGCGGCGCTGCGGGCCGCCCTCATCGACGGCCTGGGCCTCAAGCCGCGCCAGGCGTTCGGCCCGGTGCGCGTCGCGGTGACCGGCCGCAAGGTGTCCCCGCCGCTCTTCGAGTCGCTCGAGATCCTGGGCCGCGACTCCGCGCTCGCCCGCCTGGACCGCTTCGCCGCGGAGCAGGGCCTGGACCAGGGCCGGCCCGCCGACGCATGAGCCGGGGCGCCAGCACGACGCCGGCCGGCGGGTCCGCGGGCGCGCCCGCGCCGCCGGCCTGGGACGCCGTCCTCTTCGACCTGGACGACACGCTGCTGGATCTGCGCTCCGCCCAGCACGCCGCGTTCGACGCGACGGTGCGCCGGCAGTGGGCCGGGGCCGCCGACGTCGACCCGGCGGTGCTGGCCGAGGCCACCGACGCCTTCGCGTCCGACGTCGGCGGCCACTACGGGCGCTACGTGGCCGGGGAGCTGACGTTCGAGGAGCAGCGGCTGGCCCGCGTGGCCGACGCCCTGCGCGCGCTCGGCGTGCCCGAGGACGCGGCGACCCCGCTCGACGGCCTGTGGACCACCGACTACGAGGAGGTCGTGCGCGGGCACTGGGCGCTGTTCCCCGCGACCGCCGACGTGCTCGCCGAGGTGCGGGGAACAGGCCGTGGCGTGGGGATCGTCACGAACAACGTGGAGACCTACCAGCGCGGCAAGGCCGACGCCCTCGGTCTGGAGTGGGTCGAGGTGCTGATCGGCTCGGACACGGCCGGGGCCCCGAAGCCGGACCCGGCCCCCTTCCTGGCCGGCTGCTCCCGCCTGGGCACGGACCCGGGACGTACCCTCATGGTGGGGGACAGCCTGCGTCACGACGTCGAGGGGGCCCGGTCGGCGGGGCTCGTCCCGGTGTGGATGAGCCCCGACGCCCCCGCCCACGGCGGGGCGGAGGAGCCGCTCTGGGACGAGGAGCACGCGTGCTGGCGGATGCGGGCGATCGGCGGGCTGCGGACCTGGCTGGCGGCCTGACCCGCCGATTTTGCACGCGCCGCCCGGAGGGTGTAGAGTTCTTACTCGTTGCCGGAGAGATCCGGGAACACGGAGCTCATGAATATGATGCACATCGGTCAGGCATGCTTGACCGACAGTGGGGTATGGTGTAATTGGCAACACAACGGTTTCTGGTACCGTCATTCTAGGTTCGAGTCCTGGTACCCCAGCGAGTCTTCGGACTCAGTGAACGCGCACGGGCGGAGACGCTCGGACGTGGCGCACGGCCCCATCGTATAGCGGCCTAGTACGCCGCCCTCTCACGGCGGTAACGCGGGTTCAAATCCCGCTGGGGTCACGCAGTCGCCGCCCGGTCCTCAGACCGGAACGGCACGGGCGGATGAACGCATCCGCCGCCTGAACAGGAGACGCAGGCGCAGCAGAAGGTCTCCACGGCATCGCTTCCGCACACGCGGACAGCGCGCTCGGCCCCATCGTATAGCGGCCTAGTACGCCGCCCTCTCACGGCGGTAACGCGGGTTCAAATCCCGCTGGGGTCACCCGAGTGACAGGAAGCCCGGTCCCTGCGGACCGGGCTTCCGTCGTCTCCGTCCGCCGGGCCGGCGGGATGGGCGGCCGGCGCGCGCCCGTGAGACGATGGCCCACGTGCCACACACGGATCAGAACGTCCCAGACCTCGGTGTCGACACGGCCGTCCGCCGCGTGCGCGAGCACCTCGCCGCGCTCGAGTTGCCCTTCGAGACCGTCACCGCAGGGCAGGACCGCGCCGAGCGAGAGCGCACCCTGCACCAGATCGACGACTACGTGCTGCCCCGCCTCGACTCGCTCGACGCGCCGCTGCTGGCCGTCGTCGGCGGCTCCACCGGTGCGGGCAAGTCCACGCTGGTGAACGCGCTCGTCGGCCACGAGGTCTCCCGCTCCTCCGCCCTGCGGCCCACCACGCGGCAGCCGCTGCTGCTGCACAACCCCGCCGACGCCCACTGGTTCACGGGCCCGCGGGTGCTGCCCGACCTCGCCCGCGTCAGCGTGCACCGCGACGCGGCCGCCGGCCCCGTCGAACCCGACCAGTCCGCGATGGACACGGTCGCGCTCGTGGCCGAGCCCGCACTGCCGTCAGGCATCGCCCTCGTGGACGCCCCGGACATCGACTCCGTGGCGGACCAGAACCGCGCGCTGGCCCGGCAGCTCCTCGAGGCCGCCGACCTGTGGATCTTCACGACGACGGCGCACCGCTACGCCGACGCCGTGCCCTGGCAGCTGCTGGACGAGGCCGCCGACCGCGACATCACCGTGGCCGTCGTGCTCGGCCGCGTGCCCGAGGGCGCGGCGGAGGACATCACCCCGGACCTGCGGCGCATGCTCACCGAGCGCGGCCTCGCCGACGCCCGGATCCACGTGATCCCCGAGACCCGCTTCGACGAGCGCGGCCTGCTCCCGCAGGAGCACGTCGCGGGCCTGCGCGCCTGGCTCGAGACCCTCGCCGCCGACGCCCAGGCGCGCGGCGCCGTCGCCCGCCGGACCGTGGACGGCGTGCTGGGCCAGCTGGCCGCCCGCGTCGCCGACCTGGCCCGCGCCGAGGAGGAGCAGCGGCATGCCGCGGACCTGCTCGCCCGGATCGTGGGGGACTCCACCGACCAGGCCGTCGGCCGGGTCCGCGAGGCCACCTCGGACGGCACGCTGCTGCGCGGCGAGGTGCTCTCCCGCTGGCAGGACTTCGTCGGCACGGGGGAGTTCTTCCGCGGCGTCGAGACCACGATCGGCCGGCTGCGGGACCGCCTCGGCGCCCTCGTGCGCGGGCGCCCGGCACCGCCCGAGGAGGTCGAGACCGCCCTGGAGACCGGCCTGCACGCCGTGATGGTCGAGGCGGCCGCCGCAGCCGCCGAGCAGATCGAGCGGCGCTGGGCGTCCGAGCCGGCGGGCCGGGCCCTCGTGGCCGGGCGCGACCTGGGTGCCCTGACGCCGGACGCGTCGGCGCGGGCGGCCGACGTCGTGCGGGACTGGCAGTCGGACGTGCTGGCGCTGATCCAGGAGGAGGGCGCGGGCAAGCGCACGCGCGCCCGCCTGGCGGCCACCGGCGTGAACGGCGCGGCCGTGGCCCTCATGATCATCTCGTTCGCCTCCACCGGCGGACTCGCGGGCATCGAGGTCGGCATCGCCGGCGGCGCCGCCGTCGTCGGGCAGAAGCTGCTCGAGTCGATCTTCGGCGAGGACGCCGTGCGCCGCATGGCCCGGCGGGCCGATGAGCTGCTCGAGCTCCGCGTGCGGGCCTTCCTCGAGACCGTGCTCGCGGACCGCTTCCTGCCGCTGCTCCACCTCGAGCGCGAGCCGCAGGCCACCGAGGAGCTGCGCGCCCTCGTGCCGGTGCTGCGCCGCGGGGTGGCCGCCGGCGTCGACGGCCCGACCGAACCCGAGCACGCCCCGTCCGCCGCCGAGGCGGGGGAGGAGTCCCGATGAGCCGCCGCGACACCCCCGCCCTGGCCCCCCGCCTGGACGCCCTCGGCGAGGCCGCCGAGCTGGCCGCGGGCCGCCTGCCCGAGGACGTCGTGGCCGGGGCCGACGCCGTCGTGCGCGCGGCCGGGGAGCGCCAGGCACTCTCCGCGGAGCACACCGTGGTCGGATTCTTCGGGGCGACGGGCTCCGGCAAGTCCTCCCTGTTCAACGCGCTCACCGGCCGCGACCTGGCCCGCGTGGCCGCCACCCGGCCCACCACGTCCGAGCCGCTCGCCGCGGTCTGGGGCGTGGGCCGGGGGCAGGGGCTGGACCCGGACGCGGAGCACGGCGACGGCACCGGCGAGGGCGGCGGCGCGGCCGCCCTGCTCGACTGGCTCGGCGTTCGCCGCCGCCACCTGCTGGACGAGGCGCCCGTGCTCGACGACGGCCGCCCCGGCTTCCTCGGCCTCGGCCGCCGTGACGGCGCCGACGCCACCGGCCTGATCCTGCTGGACCTGCCGGACATCGACTCGGTCGAGCGGGGCAACCGCGAGATCACCTCCCGGCTGGCCGGCCACGTGGACGTGCTGGTGTGGGTCGTGGACCCGGAGAAGTACGCGGACGCCGTGCTGCACCGCGAGTTCCTGGCGACCATGGGCTCGCACGCGGCCGTGACCCTCGTGCTGCTCAACCAGGTGGACCGGCTCTCGGTGCGGGACCGGGACGTCGTGCTGGCCTCGCTGCGCCGGATGCTCTCGGGCCACGGCCTCGGTGACGTCCGCGTGCTGCCCGTGTCCGCGCGCACGGGGGAGGGCCTCGAGGAGGTCGGCCGGCAGGTCGCGGCGATCGTCGCCCAGCGCGGCGCGGCCGCCGAGCGCCTGGGCGCGGACGTCGCGGCCCGCGCCGCGGACCTCGCCGCCGCCTCGGGCGAGGGCGAGCCGGCCGGCGTCGGGCCCGGGGACGAGCAGCGGCTCGGGCGCGAGCTGGCCGTGGCCGGCGGCGTGCCGGCCGTCGTCCGGGCGGTCGAGGGCTCGTACCGGCTGCGCTCGGCCAAGCGCACCAGCTGGCCCGTGCTGCGCTGGATGCACTCCTTCCGCGCGGACCCCCTGCGGCGCCTGCACCTGATGCCCGCGAGCACCGCCCCCCGCCGCGACCGGGATGAGGTCGCCCGCGACCCCGCGCTGCACCGCACCTCCCTGCCCGAGCGCTCGGGCACCCAGCGGGCCGTCGTCGACGGCGCGGTCCGCACGCTGGCCGCCGCGGCCGGCACGGGAGCCTCCGAGCCGTGGGCCGCCGCCATCCGCCGCGCGGGCCGGGAGCACGCCGAGGACCTCCCCGGCGCCGTGGACCAGGCGATCGCCGCCACCGACCTCGGGGCCGGCCGGGGCAGCTGGTGGCACCCCGTGCTCGACGTGCTGCAGTGGCTCGCCCTCCTCACCGCCGTCGTCGGCGCCGGCTGGCTGGGCGTCCTCGCCCTGGCCGGGTACCTGCAGTTCCCCCTGCCGCCCGCCCCCACGGTCGAGGGCTTCCCCCTCCCGACGCTGCTGCTCGTCGGCGGCCTCGCGCTCGGTGTGCTGCTGGCCCTGCTGGCGATCCCCCTGACCCGGTGGACCGCCGCGGCGCGGGGACGTCGCGCACGCCGCCGCCTCGAGGAGGCGACCACCGACGTCGGCCGGCGGCTCGTCGTCGACCCGGTGCGCGCCGAGGTGGAGCGCTTCCACGCCTTCCGCGACGCCCTCGCCCGGGCCTCCGGCGTCCCGGTCCGGCGGGGCCGCCGGTGACGGTGCGCGACCCCGCGGCTGCGGCGGGGGCGACCGTCGGCGACCTCACGGAGTCCGAGCTGCTGGAGGTCGTCCTGACCGGGCTCGCCCCCGCCGTCCGGGACGGCCACTGGCCCGCCGGCACCGTCGCCCCGGGCGACGACGCCGCCCTCGTGCCCGCGCCCCGCGGCGGGACGCTCATCTCCACGGACGCGATGGGGGAGGGCACGGACTTCCTGCCCCGCTGGCCCGCCGGCCCCCGCACCCGCGGCCACGACGCCGGCTGGAAGGCCGTCGCCCAGAACCTCTCGGACGTCAACGCGATGGGCGGGACCGCCTCCGCGCTCGTCACCGCCCTCACCCTGCCGCCGACGACGCCGGTCGCCTGGGTGCGGTCGTTCGCCGCGGGCATCGTGGGCGCGGTGCGTCACCTCGGCGCGCCGGACTGCCGGGTGGCCGGGGGCGACCTGGGCACCGGCGGACGGGTCCACGCCGCGGTGACGGTGCTCGGGGACCCGCACCCCGGCGGAGTGCTGTGCCGCACGCCGGCCGCGGCGGACCGGGACCGCGTGCTCGTCGAGGGCGCCGACCTCGTCCATGCCCAGGCGGTGCCGGACGGTCCCCGGGCCGCCGCGCCTCCGGGTCCGGGGTGGGCCGCCGCCGGGCTCACCCTGCTGCTCACCGATCGCGCGGAGCTGGAGCGACGGGCGGACGCCCTCCCCGCCGCCGACCGGCCGTCACCGCGGGAGCTCGCCCGCGCCGTCCGCGCCCAGCTGCGACCGCGCCCGCCGCTGGCCCTCGGGCCCGCCGCGGTGACGGCCGGCCTGCTCACCCTCATGGACGTCTCCGACGGCCTGGGCAAGGACGCGCACCGCATGGCGGCCGCCACCGGCGGGGCAGGCCCCGCGCCGGCACCGTGGCTGGACGAGGCCTGGCTGGCGGAGGCCGCCGCACCCCTGCGCCGCGTGGCCGCCCTGGCCGGGACCAGTCCGGAGGCGCTCGTGACCGGCGGGGGCGAGGACTACGGTCTCCTGGGGCTGGCGTGGCCCGAGACCGAGCTGCCGCGGGGGTTCACGCGGATCGGCCGGCTCGTGCCGGCCGGTGCCCGGCCGCCGGCCGGGCACCGGCCGCTGTCCGAGTCCGGCTGGGACCCGTTCGCCGGCTGAGCGCCCGGGCTGAGGTCCGCGGGCGGGTCAGGCCGCGCGGAGGAGTCGCTCCGGGTCGAAGCGGTGGCCGAGGCCGATGACGTCCCACCCGTGCTCGCGCCACGCGGCGACGTCCAGGACGTTGCGCCCGTCGATCAGCAGGCGGGAGGCCACGCGTGCGCCCACGGTGTCCGGATCCATCTCGCGGAACTGGCGCCACTCGGTCAGCAGCAGGGTCAGCTCGGCGCCGTCCACGGCCGCCTCGAGCGAGTCCACGTAGTCGAGCCGCGGGAAGCGGGCGGCCGCGTTGGCGTTGCCCTCCGGGTCGTACACCCGGACGTCGGCGCCGGCCGTGTAGAGACGGTTGGCGACGTCGAGGGCGGGGGAGTCCCGGACGTCGTCGGAGTCCGGCTTGAACGTGACGCCCAGCACGGCGATCCGCGTGCCGTTGAGCACCTGCACGCTCGCCGGGGTGGGGGCGGGCCCGGAGGCCTCGGCCCGGCGGATGCGGCCGTCGCGAGCCGCGGAGAGCACCTGCACCGCCAGGTCCACCACGCGGTCGCGGCGGCGCAGGTTGATGTCATCCACCTCCGCCAGGAACCGCATGGTCCGGTCCAGGCCCAGCTCGGAGACGCGGGCCTGGAGCGCGCGGATGTCCTTGGGCAGGCAGCCGCCCCCGAAGCCCACGCCCGCGTTGAGGAACCGGCGTCCGATCCGCGCGTCGTGGCCGATCGCGTCCGCGAGGGTGCCGATGTCCCCGCCCACGTTCTCGGTGATCTCCGAGAACGCGTTGATGAACGAGATCTTCGTGGCCAGGAAGGCGTTGGCGGCCACCTTCACCAGCTCGGCCGTCTCGAGGTCCGTGCTGATCCACGGGGTGTCGGCGGCGAGCTGCCGCGCGTAGACGCGGCGCAGGATGCCCTCGGCGCGGGGCCCGTGCGTGCCGATGACGAGGCGGTCCGGGGTGAGCGTGTCCCTCACGGCGAAGCCCTCCCGGAGGAACTCGGGGTTCCATGCGAGCTCGACCTCGCCCGGCAGTCCGGCCTCGGCGCGCACGGTGCGCACGAGCTCGGCCAGGCGGCGCGCGGTGCCCACGGGCACGGTCGACTTGCCGACGATCAGTGCGTCGCGGTCGATCGCCGCGGCGAGGGAGGCGACGGCGGCGTCCACATAGCTCAGGTCCGCCGCGGTCTCGCCCACCTTCTGCGGGGTGCCGACGCCGATGAAGTGGACGTCCGCCCAGCGGGCCGCCTCCGCGACGTCGGTGGTGAAGCGCAGCCGCCCGGAGGCGACGTGGGTGCGCAGCAGCTCGGGCAGGCCGGGTTCGTGGAAGGGCACCTCGCCGCGGGCCAGGCGCTCGATCTTGGCCGGGTCCACGTCCACGCCGAGGACCTCGAAGCCCAGCTCGGCCATGCAGGCGGCGTGTGTGGCGCCCAGATAGCCCGTGCCGATCACGGACAGCCGCGGCGCGGCCTCCTGCTCGGCGGGGGCGGCGGGCGCGGTCGTCTCGGTCACAGCGGACTCCTCGGTGGTGCGGGGGGCGGCGGTCGGGGACCTGGTTGACGCTAGGCCCCGCGGGTGAACGCGGGAAGAACGGGGTGTCTCCGCGGCGCGTCCCGTCGGTGGCGCGGGCGGGCCTCAGGCCTCGCCGGCGCGGATGAGCTCGGTGAGCCGCGTCGCGGCGGAGACGACGGCGTCCGCGTGCAGCCGGCCCGGCTGCCGGGAGAGCCGTTCGAGGGGGCCGGAGATCGAGACCGCCGCGATGACGCGTCCGCTGGGGCCGCGCACCGGTGCGGACACCGAGGCGACCCCGGGCTCGCGCTCGGCCAGGGACTGGGCCCAGCCGCGCCGCCGCACCGCCGCGAGGACGGTGGGTGTGAACACGGCGCCGGCCAGCCCCTCGACGAGCCGCTCGTGGTCCTCCCAGGCCAGGAGCACCTGCGCGGCGGAGCCGGCCTTCATGGACATGCGGGCGCCCACGGGGATGGTGTCGCGCAGGCCCCAGGGCCGCTCCGCGCTGGCCACGCACACGCGGGCGTCCGCCTGCCGACGGAACACCTGGGCACTCTCTCCCGTGGCGTCGCGCAGCCACAGCAGCACCGGACCGGAGGCCGTGGTGAGCCGGTCCTCGCCGGCGGCGGAGGCGAGCTCGGCCAGGCGGGTGCCCAGCACGTAGCGGCCCTGCAGGTCCTTGCCCACCATGCGGTGGTGCGTGAGGGCGGCCGCGAGCCGGTGCAGCGTGGGCCGCGCGATCCCGGTGGCGATGACGAGCTGGGCGAGCGTGGCCGGGCCGGACTCGAGCGCGTCAAGGATCGCCACCGACTTGTCCACCACGCCGACACCGCTGGGATGCCGGTGGAGCGAGGGGCCGATGAGGTCGTCCTCGGTGGGCGGGCGCACGGGCTCGGTGGTCATGGGGTGATCGTAGTCGTCTCACTGCGCGGACGGCCGGGGATGTCGGCGCGCGACGTGCGCGACCGGGCCGGCCTCCGCCGCGTCCGGCATGTGAGACGACATCTCACGATGTGGAATATCGCGCCGCGTGGTCGAGAACAGCCCCGCCGCGCCCCACAGTGGTCCGTGAGCACCGGCGCCCCGCGCCGGGCGACGACTGACAGGTGCGTGAGCAGGAAGGTGCGGCACATGACGACGGCGACGACGCGGCCCAGGACGCTGGCCGAGAAGGTCTGGGACGAGCACGTGGTGGTGCGCGGCGAGGGCGAGGGCGCCTCCCGCACCCCCGACCTGCTCTACATCGACCTGCACCTCGTGCACGAGGTGACGAGCCCGCAGGCCTTCGAGGGGCTGCGTCTGGCCGGGCGTCCGGTGCGTCGGCCCGACCTGACCATCGCCACGGAGGACCACAACACCCCGACGCTGGACATCGACCAGCCGATCGCGGATCCCACCTCGCGCACCCAGATCGAGACCCTGCGGGCCAACTGCGCCGAGTTCGGCGTCCGCCTGCACCCGTTGGGCGACGCCGAGCAGGGCATCGTTCACGTCGTCGGCCCCCAGCTGGGCCTGACCCAGCCCGGCCTCACCGTGGTCTGCGGCGACTCCCACACCTCCACCCACGGTGCGTTCGGCGCCCTGGCGTTCGGCATCGGCACCTCCGAGGTCGAGCACGTCCTGGCGACCCAGACCCTGCCGCTGAAGCCCTTCAAGACCATGGCGGTCACCGTGGACGGCACGCTGCGCCCGGGTGTGACGGCCAAGGACATCATCCTCGCGGTCATCGCGAAGATCGGCACGGGCGGGGGCCAGGGCTTCGTGCTCGAGTACCGCGGTGAGGCCATCCGGAACCTCTCCATGGAGGGCCGGATGACCATCTGCAACATGTCCATCGAGGCCGGCGCCCGCGCCGGCATGGTCGCCCCGGACGAGACCACCTTCGCCTACCTGAAGGGACGGCCCCATGCCCCCGAGGGCGCCGACTGGGACGCCGCCGTCGAGCACTGGCGCACCCTCGCCACGGATGAGGGCGCGGAGTTCGACGCCGAGGTGGTCATCGACGCGGACACGCTGGAGCCGTTCGTCACGTGGGGCACCAACCCGGGTCAGGGCGTGAGCCTGAACGACACCGTCCCCGCGCCCGAGGACTTCACCGACCCGGTGGCCCAGGAGGCGGCCCGCAAGGCGCTGTCCTACATGGACCTGGCCCCCGGCACGCCGATGAAGCAGGTCGAGGTCGACACCGTCTTCATGGGCTCGTGCACCAACTCCCGCATCGAGGACCTGCGGGCGTTCGCCGAGGTCGTCCGGGGCCGGCGCAAGGCCGAGGGGCTGCGCGTCATGGTCGTGCCGGGCTCGGCGCGCGTGCGTCTGCAGGCCATGGACGAGGGCCTGGACAGGGTGTTCGAGGACTTCGGGGCCGAGTGGCGGTTCGCCGGCTGCTCCATGTGCCTGGGCATGAACCCGGACCAGCTCGCCCCGGGGGAGCGCTGCGCGTCCACCTCCAACCGCAACTTCGAGGGCCGGCAGGGCAAGGGCGGGCGCACCCACCTGGTGTCCCCGGTGGTCGCCGCGGCCACCGCCGTGCTGGGCCGCCTCGCCAGCCCGTCCGACCTGCCCGCCCTCACCCTCCAGGAGGCCTGAGCCATGGAGAAGTTCACCACCCACACCGGCGTCGGCGTGCCGCTGCGCGCCTCGAACGTGGACACGGACCAGATCATCCCGGCCGTGTACCTCAAGCGGATCTCCCGCACGGGCTTCGAGGACGCCCTGTTCGCCGGCTGGCGCCAGGACCCCGACTTCATCCTGAACACCGAGCCGTTCAGCGGGGGCACCGTGCTCGTGGCGGGCTCCGACTTCGGCACCGGCTCCTCGCGCGAACATGCCGTGTGGGCGCTCAAGGACTACGGCTTCCGCGCCGTGATCTCCCCGCGCTTCGCGGACATCTTCCGCGGCAACTCCGCCAAGCAGGGGCTCGTCGCGGCTCAGGTGGAGCAGGAGGACGTCGAGCGCATCTGGAAGGAGCTGGAGAACCGTCCCGGGACCACGGTCACCGTGGACCTCGTCACACGCACCGTCGAGTGCGGGGATGTGACCGCCCCCTTCCAGATCGACGACGACACCCGTCGCCGGCTGCTCGAGGGCCTGGACGACATCGCCGTCACCCTGGGGCACCAGGCCGAGATCGATGCCTATGAGGCGGACCGCCCCGCGTACAAGCCCACCACCCTGCCGGCCCGCACGGCCGGCTGACCGGCCGGCGCCGGGAGCGCACCATTGCCGCGCGTGCCCGGCGACGCCCTATGCTGGGAGTCGATTCCGGGACCGCCCGCCGCACGCGGCGGGCGGTCCCGTTCAGAGACCTCCCCGCTCCGGCGGAGTGGCCGAGACCGTGGCCCTGCGGCCGCGCTGAGGAAGGACGCGCATGGCGAAGCTCTTGACCATCCATGGCGGCAAGCCGCTGACCGGTGAGGTGACCGTGCGCGGCGCCAAGAACCTGGTGCCCAAGGCCATGGTGGCCGCCCTGCTCGGCAACTCGCCGTCCGTGCTCCGGAACATCCCCGAGATCAAGGACGTGGACGTCGTCAGCTCCCTCCTCGAGATCCACGGCGTGTCCGTGGAGTGGGACAAGGAGACCGGGCGGATCACGATGGACCCGGCCGGGGTGAAGTCGGCCCTGACCGCCGAGATCGACGCCCACGCCGGCGACTCGCGCATCCCGATCCTCTTCTGCGGCCCGCTCATGCACGCGATCGGGGAGGCCTTCATCCCCGACCTCGGCGGCTGCAAGATCGGCGACCGCCCGATCGACTACCACCTGGCCGTGCTGCGCAACTTCGGCGCCGTCGTGGACAAGCGCCCGGGCGGCATCTCCATCTCCGCCCCCAAGGGTCTGCACGGCGCCAAGCTCGAGCTGCCGTACCCCTCCGTCGGAGCCACCGAGCAGGTGCTGCTGACCGCCGTGAAGGCCGAGGGCATCACCGAGCTCAAGGGCGCCGCCGTCGAGCCGGAGATCCACGACCTCATCGCCGTCCTGCAGAAGATGGGCGCGATCATCACCGTGCAGACGGACCGCACCATCCGCATCGAGGGCGTGAGCGAGATGCGCGGCTACAACCACATCGCGCTGCCCGACCGCAACGAGTCCGCCTCGTGGGCCTCCGCCGCCCTGGCCACCCGCGGGGACATCTACGTCCGCGGCGCCGAGCAGCGCGACCTGACGGCGTTCCTGAACACCTACCGCAAGATCGGCGGCGAGTTCGACGTCGTCGACGACGGCATCCGGTTCTGGCACGCCGGCGGCGATCTCAACCCGCTCGTGCTCGAGACGGACGTGCACCCCGGCTTCATGACCGACTGGCAGCAGCCCCTCGTGGTGGCGCTGACCCAGGCCAAGGGGGTCTCCATCGTGCACGAGACCGTGTACGAGAACCGCTTCGGCTTCACCGACGCCCTCGTGCGGATGGGCGCCTCCATCCAGCTGCACCGCGAGTGCCTCGGCTCCGTGCCGTGCCGCTTCGGTCAGCGCAACTTCCTGCACTCGGCCGTGATCTCCGGCCCGAAGCCGCTGCACGGCGTCGAGTTCGACATCCCGGACCTGCGCGGCGGCTTCTCCCACCTGATCGCCGCCCTCACCGCCGAGGGCACCTCCACGGCGACGGGCCTGGAGATCATCAACCGCGGCTACGAGCACTTCATGGCGAAGCTCGAGGGCCTCGGCGCCGACGTCGAGCTGACCGAACGCGACCGGTGAGCGGCGTGGACGCGCAGAGCCCTGCCGCCGCGGGGGGTCGTCCGACGCGTGCCGCGCGGGCCCCCTACGTGATCCCGGGGGTGATCGTGCGACCGGCGATGCGGGCCCTCGTCCGCCAGGTGTGGGAGGGGACCGAGCACCTGCCCGAGACCGGCGCGATCCTCGCCGTCAACCACATCTCGGAGGTGGACCCGCTCTCCGTGGCCCACATGGTGTACAACCAGGGCCTGCTGCCGACCTTCCTCGCCAAGGCCGAGCTCTGGAAGGTGCCCGTGCTCAAGCAGGTCCTCGAGGCCACCCGCATGATCCCGGTCGAGCGCACCCGCGACGGCGGCCGCTCGCTCGCCGCCGCCCGCGAGGCCGTCGCCACGGGCCGGGCGATCATCGTCTACCCGGAGGGCACCGTCACCCGCGATCCCGACGGCTGGCCCATGGCCGGGCGCAACGGGGCCGTGCGCCTCGCCCTGCAGACCGGCGCCCCGCTCATCCCCGTCGGTCAGTGGGGCATCCAGGAGCTGCTGCCGTACGGCGGCCGCTCCCTCCGCGTCCTCCCGCGCAAGACCGCCCGGATCCGGGTCGGCGCGCCCGTCGACCTCGCGGACCTGCGGGACCGCCCCGTGACGGCGGCGACCCTGCGCGAGGGCACCGGCCGCATGATGGGCGCGATCACCGACCTGGTCGCCGAGCTGCGCGGAGAACCGGCCCCGGAGGGCCGCTGGGATCCCACGGCCGGAGCGCGGGTGGCCGGGGCATGAGCGATCCGCGCACCGTCGCCGTCCTCGGGGCCGGCAGCTGGGGGTCGGCCTTCGCCCGCGTCCTGGGCCTGAGCACCAGCCCCGAGCCCGCCCGCGCGTCCGAGATCGTGATGTGGTCCCGGCGGGCCGAGGTCGCCGAGGCCATCACCGAGCGACACGAGAACCCCGAGTACCTGCCCGGCATCACGCTGCCCACCTGCGTGCGCGCCGTCACCGACGCCGCCGAGGCGGTCCGGGGCGCCGGCGTCGTGGTGGTGGCCGTGCCCGCGCAGCACGTGCGCGAGACCCTGCACGCCGTGCGCGCCGACCTGGCCCCGGACGCCGTCGTGGTCTCCCTCGTCAAGGGCCTCGAGCGCGGCACCGACGCGCGGATGTCGCAGGTCTGCGCGGAGGAGCTGGGCCTCAGCCCGGACCGGTTCGCGGTGGTCTCCGGACCCAACCTCGCCCTCGAGATCGCGCGCGGCGAGCCCACCGCCACGGTGGTCGCCTCGGCCTCGCGCGCGACGGCGGAGCGCATCGCCGCCCTCACGGCCGGCCGGACCTTCCGGCCCTACACGAACACGGACGTCGTGGGCGTGGAGATCGGCGGCGTGGTGAAGAACGTCATCGCGCTCGCCGTGGGCATCTGCGACGGGCAGGGACTGGGGGACAACTCCAAGGCCTCCGTCATCACCCGGGGCCTGGCCGAGACCACCCGGCTGGCCGTCGCGCTCGGCGGCGACCCGGCCACCATGGCCGGGCTCGCCGGCCTGGGCGACCTCGTGGCCACGTGCGCCTCGCCCCTCTCCCGCAACCGCACGGCCGGCCGCCACATCGGCACCGGCCTCAGCGCGGAGGAGGCGGTGGCCGCCATGAGCCAGACGGCCGAGGGCATCAAGTCCGTCTCCGCCATCGTGCACGCCGCCCGCGCCCACGGTGTGGAGATGCCCATCAGCGAGCTGATGGACCGGGTGGTCGCCGGGGACGTGGCCGTGGACCGCCTCGCCGAGCTGCTGCTCGCCCGTGACCTGAAGTCGGAAGGACGCACCGCATGACCGCCACCCCCGCCCCGGAGGCCGCCGCCGGCGCGCGTCCCCGCGTGCTCCTGCTCTTCGGCGGGCGCTCGAGCGAGCACCCCATCAGCTGCGTGACCGCGGCGGGCGTGCTGCACGCGGCCGACCGTCAGCGCTGGGACGTCGTGCCGGTGGGTGTGGCCCGCTCCGGCCTGTGGTCGCACGACGAGCTGGACGTGGCCTCGTTCCGCCTGGGCGGCGACGCCCTGCCGGAGGTGCCGGAGCCCGAGGCCCCGGTGAGCCTGCGCGCCCTGCCGGACGGCACCGTCGAGCTGACCGCGGCCGACGGCTCCTCGCTGGGCCCGGTGGACGTCGTGTTCCCGCTGCTGCACGGCCCCTGGGGCGAGGACGGCACTCTCCAGGGCATGTTCGAGTCGCTGGGTCTGCCCTACGTGGGCTGCGGCGTGCTCGCCTCCGCGGTCGGCATGGACAAGCACTTCATGAAGGTCGCCTTCCAGGCCGCCGGCCTCGAGGTCGGCCCGTGGGAGACCATCACCGCCCGCGACTGGGCGCGCGATCCGGAGGCGGCCCTCGCCCGCGCCGGGGCGCTCGCCTACCCGCTGTTCGTCAAGCCCGCCCGCGCCGGCTCGTCCTTCGGCATCACCCGCGTCACCGAGCCCGCGGGTCTGCGCGCCGCCGTCGAGGAGGCCCGTCGCTTCGACCCCAAGGTCGTGGTGGAGGCGGGCATCGTCGGCCGCGAGATCGAGTGCGCCGTCCTCGACGGGCACGGCGCCGCCGCCCCGCGCGCCTCGCTGCCGGGGGAGATCGTCGTGGCCCACGACGAGGGTGAGACGCAGTTCTACGACTTCGAGTCGAAGTACCAGGACACCGGCAGCACCCAGCTGTCCTGCCCGGCCGAGCTGCCGGAGGAGGAGATCGAGCGACTGCGCGCCCTGGCGATCCGCGCCTTCGAGGCCGTGGACGGGTCCGGCCTCGGCCGCTGCGACTTCTTCTTCACCCCGGACGGGCGCTGGGTGGTCAACGAGATCAACACCATGCCGGGCTTCACGCCCATCAGCATGTACCCGGCCATGTGGGAGCGGACGGGCCTGTCCTACGACGATCTGATCTCGGAGCTGCTGGACCTCGCCCTCGAGCGGGGCGTCGGCCTGCACTGACGCGGCCCGCGCCGGTCTCAGCCGACGGGTGTGGCGTCCTGCACGCTGACGCAGCCGCCGCTGGACTCGATCTGCGCGACCGCCGAGGACAGGCCCACCATCACGGTGTCCGAGCTGGCCTGGTCCTTGCCGAACAGCACCTCCACGGCCGGGTCGCGGCCGTAGGTGGTGATCCGCCAGTTCTCGTCCTCGTCCCGGATGACCCAGTCGATCCCGTCCACGGAGATGCAGCGGTCCGTGGTGGGGCCGGGGACCTCGGCGCCGCAGCGCAGGACGACGGCGGCCGGGTCACCCCACACGGCCGTCGCCTGGCTGTCGGTGGGGCGCAGGTCGAGGTCGCCCAGGGCGTCGGGCATGGCCACCATGGCCGGGGCACACGCCGGGTCAGCGGCGTGGGGCGCGGCCTCCACCGTGGCCACCCGTCCGGTGCAGGCCGTGGCGCCGAGGGCGATCGCGGTCAGGAGGGGCACGAGACGACGCAGACGGCGGGATTCCATCCGCCCAGGATACGTGCGGCGCCGGGACCCGCGGGGGCCCGTGCCCTAGCATGGGCGGGACCGTTCCCGTCCCCGCCTCAGGAGCCCACGTGAGCAGCACCGCGGACCCCCGCCCCCGCCCCCCGCAGGAGGACGTCGCCGTCGGGCGGCGCCGTCGTCGTCGCCGCCCGTGGCTGATCGCCCTGGCGGTGGTGCTCGTGGCGCTGCTGGCCGTGGGCATCGCGGCGGCGGTGTACGTCGGCGGGATCGCCCGGATCATCGACCAGGACACCCAGCGCTTCGACGGCGGCGCGTTCCCCGCCGAGTCGGGCCGCCCGGGCGCCGCGGGGGCGTCCGCCCAGCAGCCCACCGCGCCGCCGCCCGGCATGGACGCGGACCAGGCCGCCGAAGGCGCCCAGGGCCCCGTCGCCCCGGACGCGGACGAGAAGGCGGACGAGCAGGCCCTCGACGTGCTGCTCGTCGGCGAGGACGCGGGCGCGGAGGGCCGTGACTCCGCCGGCCGGTCGGACACCCTCATGTGGGTCCACGTGCCCGGGGACCGCAGCGAGATCCAGGTCATGTCCATCATGCGCGACATGTGGGTGCCGATCCCGGGACACGGGGACCACAAGGTCAACGCCGCCTACCAGTACGGCGGCATCCCGCTGACGGTGGCCACCGCGGAGAACATGTTCCAGGCGCGCGTGGACCACGTGGTCGCCGTGGACCTCGCCGGCTTCAAGGGCCTGGTGGACGCCCTGGGCGGCGTCAGCGTGGACAACCCCAGCGCCTTCGTCTCGACCGGCGGCATCGACTTCCCCGCGGGCACCGTGCAGATGGACGGGGACAAGGCCCTGGCCTACGCGCGGGAGCGGTACAACCTGCCGCGCAGCGACTTCGACCGCGTGGAGAACCAGCAGCGCCTGGTCAAGGCCATCGTGGCCGCGTTCCTCTCCCGGGACACCCTCTCGGACCCGAGCCGCGTGCAGGCCGCCGTCGAGGAGTTCGCCCCTTTCCTGACCCTCGACGACGAGCTCGACTCCAGCACCCTCGCGAACCTGGCGTGGTCCCTGCGCGACGCGCGCGACGCCCCGATCGTGACCAGCACGGTGCCGTCCGTGGGCGTGGGCTACACGGACACCGGCGAGGACGTCGTGTGGCCGGACTGGGCGGCGATCGCCCGCCTGGGCGAGGGCATCCGCACCGGCACCCTGGGGGAGGCCGTGGCGCCGTGAGCACGCCGACCCGGCCGTCGCTGGTGCCGCACTGGCTCGCGCTCGCGGAGGAGCTCGTGGGCCGGGCCGCGCCGCGGCTCGACGCCCTGAACCTCTTCCCGGTCCCGGACGCGGACACGGGCACGAACATGCTGGCCACGCTGACGGCGGCCCGCACCGCGGCCGACGCCTGCCCCGCACAGGACGACGCCGGCGCCGTGCTCGCGCACGCGGGCGCGGCCGCGCTGGACTCGGCCCGGGGCAACTCGGGCATGCTGCTGGCGGTCAGCCTGGCGGGGATGGCCGAGCCCCTGCGCGGCCGGGAGCGCGTCGACGCGTTCGCCCTGGCGGCGGCGTTCGGAGCCGCCGACCGGGCCGCCCGGCAGGCCCTGTCGGATCCGCGCGAGGGGACGATCCTCACGGTGCTCTCCGCGGCCGCCCGCAGCCTCGCGCGCTCGTCCACCCAGGCCCCCGACACGCCCGCGGTGGCCGGGGACGCGGACCCGGCCGTGCGGCTGGGCCCGGCCGTGACCGTCATGCTGGCCGACTGCGTGCAGGCCGTGGAGGAGACCGAGTCGTTGCTCGCCCCGCTGACCCGGGCGCACGTCGTGGACGCCGGCGCCGTCGGGCTGCTCTGGGTGTTCGAGGCGCTGCGCGCCGTCGTCACGGGCACGCCCGTGGACGAGGAGCTGGCCACCGCGCTCCACGGCTACGTCGAGGGCGCCCATGCCGCGGAGGGCGAGCCCGCCGCCGCGGCGGAGGAGCCGACCGAGGGGGCCGTCGAGGTGATGGGCACCCTGGCCCTCACCCCGCTCGCCGCGGCCGAGCTGCGCCGACGGCTGACCGACGTGGGGGACGCCGTGATCCTCGCCCCCGTCGGGACCGCCCGTGACGCGCAGGGCCGGGTGCCGTGGCGGGTCCACGTGCACGTGCCCCGCGCCGAGGACGCGATCGGCCCCCTGCGGGCCGCCGGCGACGTGGAGGGCCTGGCCGTCACCGACCTGGCCGAGCCGTCGCACGGCGACGACGCCGCACCGGATGGGTGCCATGGCCGCTGAGGCCCCCGTCACCGACCTGCCCCTGTCCGAGGTGCTGGGCGGGAAGCTGCCCGCCCGCCTCGAGAAGGAGCTCGGGCTGACCACGGTCGGGGACCTGCTGGACCACGTGCCGCGCCGCTGGATCGAGCGCGGCGAGCTCACCCCCATCGCCGCCCTGCCGTACGACGCCGAGGTGACCGTCGTCGCCGTCGTGGAGTCGGTGACCACGCGGCGCATGCACAGCCGGCCCGGGTTCATCGTGGACGTCACCGTCGCGGACCCGTCCGTGGCCGGCGTGCCGGGGGCGAGCCTGTCCATGGCCTTCTTCAACGGCCACGACGCCCGCCGCCGCCTCGCCCCCGGGATGACCGCCATGTTCCAGGGCCGCACGACCGAGTACCGCGGCCGGATCACGCTGAACAACCCGGACTTCGCGCTCCTGGACGACGACGTCGCCCCGGGGGAGGTGGACGTGCGACCGGTCCCGCTCTACCGGGCCACGGGGAAGCTGCCGTCGTGGACGGTCCGCTCCGCCGTCGCCCGGGTGCTCGAGACCGTCGACCTGGGACGGATCCCCGAGCTGCTCACCGAGCGGATCCGCGCGGAGGCCGCCGCGGCGCTCGACCTGGACGCGCCGCTGCCGGGCACCGCCCAGGCGTACCGGGACCTGCACGCCCCTCACGACGTCGCCGCCACCGGCCCGGCGCGGACCGCGCTGGCCCTGCGTGAGGCGCTGCTCGTCCAGGCCGCGCTCGCCTGGCGCCGGGACCGGGAGCGGGCGGTGCCCGCCGTGCCCCGCCCGCCGCGGCCCGGGGGCCTGCTCGAGGCCCTCGACGCCCGCCTGCCGTTCGCGCTCACGCCCGGCCAGGTGGCGGTGGGGGAGCAGCTGTCCGCCGAGCTGGCCCGGGACGCCCCGATGAGCCGGCTGCTGCAGGGGGACGTGGGCGCGGGCAAGACGCTCGTGGCCCTGCGGGCGATGCTGCAGGTCGTGGACGCCGGCGGCCAGGCCGCCCTGGTGGCGCCCACCGAGGTGCTCGCCGCGCAGCACCACCGTGCCCTGCTGCGCCTGATGGGCCCGCTCGCCGAGGCCGGCACCCTCGGGGCCGGCGACGGCCCGGCCACGAGGGTCGCGCTGGTCACCGGCTCGCTCAAGACCGCCGCGCGCCGCGAGGCGCTGCTGGCCCTGGCCTCCGGCGAGGCCGGGATCGCCGTCGGGACGCACGCGCTGCTCTCCGAGAAGGTGGGCTTCGCCGAGCTGGCCCTGGCCGTCGTCGACGAGCAGCACCGCTTCGGCGTGGACCAGCGCGAGGCCCTGCGGCGGGCCAATCCCGGCACGCACCTGCTCGTCATGTCCGCCACGCCTATCCCGCGCTCCGTGGCGATGACGGTGTTCGGGGACCTGGACCTGTCGGTGCTCGAGGGGCTGCCGTCCGGGCGTCAGCCGGTCACCACGCACGTGGCGCGGATGGCCCACGGTCCGCGCGTGATCGGCCGGGTGTGGGAGCTGATCGCCGAGCACGTGGCGGCCGGCCACCAGGCGTTCGTGGTGTGCCCGCGCATCGACCCCGACGACGCCGACCCGGGCCACGCCAACGTGGAGGAGATGACACCCCGGCTGCGGGGTCTCCCGGCGCTGGCGGGGCTGCGGATCGACGCCGTGCACGGGCGCATGGACCAGGCCGAGCAGGACGCGGCGATGCAGGCCTTCGCGCGCGGGGAGACGGACGTGCTCGTGGCGACCACCGTCGTGGAGGTGGGCGTGGACGTGCCCAACGCGACGGTCATGGCGATCCTCGACGCCGACGACTTCGGCCTGTCCACCCTGCACCAGCTGCGCGGCCGCGTGGGCCGCGGGCCCGGGGCGGCGGTCTGCCTGCTGGCCACGCGCCTGCCGGACGGGCACCCGTCGCTGCGCCGGCTCGAGGTCCTGGCGCAGGAGCAGGACGGCATGCGCATCGCGCAGGAGGACCTCGCCCAGCGCGGTGTCGGCGACGTGCTCGGCGCCGCCCAGTCCGGGCTGGCCTCGGGGCTGCACCACGTGGACGTCATCGCCGACGCCCCGCTGATCGCCGTGGCCGCCGACGCCGTCGCGCAGGTCATGGTGGCCGGCCCGGGGCTCTCCGCCCACCCGGCGCTCGCCGCCGAGGTGGCCCGCTGGGAGGCCGAGCACCTCACCGCCGCCGACTACCTCGAGAAGGGCTGAGCCATGTCCCGCATCATCGCCGGCGCGGCCGCCGGGCGGCCCCTGACCGCCGTCCCCGGCACCGGCACGCGCCCCACCACGGACCGCACCAAGGAGGCCCTGTTCTCCTGGCTCGAGGCCCGCGACTGGCTGGACGGGACGGCCGTGCTCGACCTCTACGCCGGCTCCGGCGCCCTGGGGTGCGAGGCCGCCAGCCGCGGAGCGGCATCGGTGCTGCTGGTCGAGCGGGACCGGAGGGCCGTGGCCGCGTGCCGCGCGAACGCCGCGCTGGTCAACCGGGCGCGCGGGGCCGACGTCGTGCGCGTGCGCGCCGGGAGCGTGGAGCAGGCGCTCGCGGCGGAGGCCGCGCCCGTGGACCTGATCCTGGCCGACCCGCCGTACCCGGTGGCCGGCCCGCCGCTCGAGGCCGTGGTGGAGGCGGCGGCCGAGCGGCTCGCCCCGGGCGGGCTGCTCGTGCTCGAGCGGGCGGCCCGGGACGCGGCGCCGCGCCGGCCGCGCGGCCTCGAGGAGGTCGAGGTGCGCGTCTACGGCGAGACCGCCCTGTACCTCTGGCAGGACGAGCGCTGACCCCGCCCACCCGCTTTCGTTCGGGAAACGGCGGCGTCTCGGCCCGTTTTCGTTCGGGAAACGGCGGCGTCTCGTCCCGTTTTCACTGGGGAGACGGGAGGGCGGAACGGACTGGGCTCAGTACGGAACCGCGAGCACGGCGGCCGCCGTTTCCCGAACGAAAATGCTCCGGAGACCGCCGTTTCCCGAACGAAAATGCTCCGGGGGCCGCCGTTTCGTCAACGAAAGCGTCGGGGGTCAGGCCGTGCGCAGCCGCGGGGCCGCCTCGGCCAGGCGGCGCATCGCCTCGTCGATCGCATCGGGAGACTTGCAGAACGCCAGCCGCAGCCACGACCGCAGGTGGCCTCCGTCCGGGCGGCAGAGCGCGCCCACGGGGATGCCCGTGACGCCGGCCTCACGCGTCCACCGCACCGCGGCCTCGGCCGCGTCCGTCACACCCCACGGGGCCAGGTCCACGACGACGAAGTAGCCCGCCGCCGGGACGACCGGGTCCAGGCCCGCCTCCCGCAGGCCCGCCACGAGCCGATCCCGGGCGTCGCGGTACCGCTCGCGCTGGCCGGCGAGGTGCCGCTCGGCGTCGTCGGTGGGCAGGTAGGCGCCCAGCGCGCGCTGGAAGGCGGGGCCGGAGGAGTAGGTGAGGAACTGCTTGACGGAGCGCGCGGCCCCGACGAGCTCGGCCGGGCCGGTCAGCCAGCCGACCTTCCAGCCGGTGACCGCGAACGCCTTGCCCGCGCTGGAGACCGTCAGGGCGATGTCCTCGGCGCCCGCGACTGAGCGCAGGCTGACGTGCTCGCCCTCGTAGACGAGGTGGTCGTAGACCTCGTCCGAGAGGATCAGCACGCCCCGGGACCGGCACAGGGCCATGAGCTCCTCGAGCAGCTCCCGCGGATAGACCGCGCCCGTGGGGTTGTGTGGCGTGTTCACGATGAGCAGGCGCGTGCGGTCGGTCATCGCCGCGGCCACCCGTGCCGGGTCCGGCAGGAAGTCCGGCGCCTCCACCGGCACGCTCACGTGCCGGCCGCCGGCCAGGGCGATCGTGGCGGCGTGCGAGTCGTAGAACGGCTCGACCGTGACGACCTCGTCGCCCGGGCGCACGAACGCCAGGACCGTCGCGGCGATGCCCTCGGTGGCACCCGTGGTGATCATGACCTGCGTGGCGGGGTCCTCCGTCACGCCCCAGTGGCGCCGGCGGTGCTCTGCGACGGCCTGCCGCAGCACGGGGTCGCCCGTGCCGGGGGCGTACTGGTTGGGACCCGCCAGCACGGCGTCGGCCGCCAGCCGCAGCAGCGCGTCGGGGCCGTCGGCGTCGGGGAAGCCCTGGCCGAGGTTCACGGCCCCGTGCTCGACGGCGAGGCCCGTCATCGTCTCGAACACGGTGGGCACGGGGCCGGCGTCACCGAGCAGGCCCGCGGCCGCCGCCGTGCGACGCCACGGCGCGTCCACGTCGACGTCGTGCCGTGCCGATCCGGGGGTGGGCTGGGTTCCGTCCATGGCCGCACTGTACCCATCGCCGCGGACCGCACACGGCGGCGCATGCCGCGTCCGTCACGACCGCGACGCGCCGGAGCCGGACCGGACGGGCGTCCGTCGCCGCTCGGCGCGGCCCCCGCTAGGCTGGCACCCATGCGTCGTGCCGTCTGCCCTGGTTCGTTCGATCCCCTCCACAAGGGGCACGTCGAGGTGATCGCGCGAGCCGCGAACCTCTTCGAGGAGGTGGTGGTCGCCGTGTCCGCCAACCCGGCCAAGACGTACCGCTTCAGCGTGGACGAGCGCATCGCCATGATCGAGGCGACGGTGTCCTCCCTCGCCGGTGTCGTGGTCCGGCCCATGGGCCCGGGCCTGCTGGCCGAGTTCTGCCGGCAGATCGGCGCGGACGCGATCGTCAAGGGGCTGCGCGGCGGCGCCGACCTCGAGTTCGAGGCACCGATGGCCGCGATGAACCGCCACCTGACCGGGGTCGAGACGGTCTACCTCCCGGCCGACACCCGGTACACCCACGTGTCCTCCTCGCTCATCAAGGAGGTCCATGGACTCGGCGGCGACGTCGCCGAGTTCGTCCCGGCCGCGGTCCTGCGCGGCCTCGACGGCGGGGCCTGACCCCGCCCGGCCCACCCGCGGGCCACCCTTCCGCTCGTCCCACCGCATCCACCGCAGGAGAACCGCCGATGACCGTCCCGCCCCCCTCCCGCCCCCGCACCCGCAAGGCCGTCATCCCGGCCGCCGGCCTGGGCACCCGCTTCCTGCCGGCCACCAAGGCCATGCCGAAGGAGATGCTGCCGGTGGTGGACCGGCCGGCCATCGAGTATGTGGTGACGGAGGCCCGGCGTGCGGGCCTCGCCGACGTGCTGATGATCACGGGCCGGAACAAGCGGGCCCTCGAGGACCACTTCGACCGCCATCCCGCGCTGGAGGCCGCGTTGGAGCACAAGGGCGACACCACGCGGCTCGCGCAGATCCACGAGTCGGACCTGGTGGGGGACATCCACTACGTCCGTCAGGGCGAGGCCCTCGGGCTCGGCCACGCGGTGAACTGCGCACGCCGCCACGTCGGCGAGGAGCCGTTCGCGGTCCTGCTGGGCGATGACATCATCGGCGACGGCGAGGCGCTGCTCGAGCGCATGATCGACGTGCAGCAGCGCCTCGGCGGCTCCGTGATCGCCCTCATGGAGGTCCCGGAGGAGGCCGTCTCGGCCTACGGTGTGGCCGCGGTGGAGGCCGTGCCGGGGGAGGGCGACGACGTCGTCCGCGTCACCGACCTCGTGGAGAAGCCGGCCCGCGAGGACGCCCCCTCCACCCTCGCGATCATCGGCCGCTACGTGCTGGTCCCGCAGGTGTTCGACGTGCTGGACGAGACCCCGCCCGGCCGCGGCGGGGAGATCCAGCTCACCGACGCGCTGCAGAGGCTGGCCACGGAGGACGGCGAAGGCCGCGGCGTGCACGCCGTCGTCTTCGACGGCCGCCGCTACGACACGGGGGACAAGCTCGGCTACCTGCAGGCGGTCATCGAGTTCGGGACGCGGCATGAGGACCTCGGGGCCGACCTGCGGGCCTGGCTCCGGGAGTTCACCGCCGGGCTCTGAGCCGGGCCGGCGACGCGCGGGCCGCGGCCGGCTTTGGCCGAGGCGGACCCACCCGGTAGGATGGGCTGTCGGTCCGTCGTGGCTGGACCCGTGTCCAGGCCGCATCGCACCCCCGCAGAGGGCGTGCGGACGGGCCGTGTACCCCCGCCGTCCCACCCGCCGAGAGGAGCGACCATGGACAGCATCCAGCACCACGGCGCCGACTCGCCGTGGGTGATCCCCGTGCGCGATCTGACGCGCGGGGCCGGAGTCCAGCGCGAGCTGACGGCCGAGTGGCCCGCCCCTGCGGGCGTCTCCACGCCGCTGTTGGGGATCCCCGAGGGGGACCCCGTCGAACTGGACCTGCGTCTGGAGTCGGTGCACGAGGGCGTCCTCGTCACCGGCACCGCGGACGCGACCCTGAAGGGCGAGTGCGGCCGTTGCCTGCGCCCGCTGCACGAGGGGATCACCGTGGACCTGCAGGAGCTGTACCTCACCGGCACGTCCGAGGACGACGCCGGCGAGCAGCCGCTCGTGGTGCGCGAGACCGTGGACCTGGAACCCGTGTTCCGGGACGCCGTGGTCATCGCCCTCCCGTTCCAGCCGCTGTGCCGGCCGGACTGCGAGGGCCTGTGCGCCGACTGCGGCATCCGCCTCGAGGACGCGCCCGAGGGGCACGCCCACGAGCGCGTGGACCCGCGCTGGGCCGCCCTGGCCCACCTCGCGGGCACCTCAGAGACCTCCATCACCGAGACAGAAGAGAGATAGTCGTGGCAGTCCCGAAGCGGAAGATGTCCCGTGCCAACACCCGTGCCCGCCGGTCGCAGTGGAAGGCCACCGCGCCCGCCCTGGTGAAGTCCGTCGAGAACGGTCGCGTCTCCTACCGCCTGCCCCACCAGGCCGAGCTGAAGACCGACGCCGCCGGCACCCCCCTGTTCTTCGAGTACAAGGGCCGCAAGGTCGCCGACGCCTGAGATGGCGTCCCCGTCGGCTCGTCGCGGGCCTGAGCCCGCGCCCGAGCCAGAAGAGCTGTTCGAGCGTCTCGGCGTGCACATCACCGCCGGGACGCTCGAACGCGCTCTGACGCACCGCTCGTTCGCCTACGAGCAGGGCGGGCTGCCCACCAACGAGCGCCTCGAGTTCCTCGGGGACTCGGTGCTGGGCTACGTGGTCACCGACCACATCTTCACGGTGTACCCGGACCTGGCCGAGGGCGACCTCGCCCGCCGCCGGGCCGCCGTCGTGTCCACGCGTGCCCTGGCGAAGGTGGCGCGCCGGATCGGCATCGGCCCGTTCGTGCGCCTGGGCACGGGGGAGCGCCGCACCGGCGGGGCGGACAAGGACTCGATCCTCGCCGACACCCTCGAGGCGCTCATCGGCGCCGTCTACGTGGACCACGGGGCCGTGGCCGCGGCCGCCCTCGTGCACCGCCACGTGGTGCCGCTGCTGGACGAGCCGGACCTGCTGCGCGAGAGCACCGACTGGAAGACGGTCGTGGCCGAGGCCGCCAGCCGCCACGGTCTCGGCGCCGTCCGCTACGCGATCGAGGGTCAGGGCCCCGCGCACGACCCCCGCTACCGGGCCACCCTCGTCGTCGGCGAGCGCGAGTACGGCTCCGCCGTCGCCAGCTCCAAGAAGCAGGCCGAGCGGGACGCCGCGGCCGCCTCCTGGCCCGCCCTCGAAGCGGGCCTGCCGGCCGCGGGGCGCTGAGCCCGTGCCGGAGCTGCCCGAGGCCGAGGTCGTCCGGCGCGGCCTGGCCCGGTGGGCCACGGACGCCGTCGCCGCGGAGCTCGAGGTCCTCGACCCCCGCTCGCTGCGTCGCAGCCCCGGTGGTGCGGACGCCCTCCGGGAGCGGCTGCGAGGCGCCCGACTGGCCGAGCCGGCTCGCCGCGGCAAGTTCCTCTGGCTGCCCCTGGCCGAGGGCGACGACGCCGTCGTCGTGCACCTGGGGATGAGCGGGCAGATCCTCGTGGACGGACCGGGGGCCGCCGACCAGCGACACCTGCGCCTGCGCCTGCCCGTCACCGCCGCGGACGGGTCCGCCCGCGAGCTGCGGTTCGTGGACCAGCGGATCTTCGGCGGCTGGTGGCTCGACGCGCTGCGGCCCGACGACGCCGCCGGCGGCGAGCGGATCCCCACCACGGCCGCCCACATCGCCCTGGACCCGCTGCACCCGCTGTTCGACCCCGTGGCCGTGCACGCGCGCCTGGCACGGCGCCGCTCCACCCTCAAGCGCGCGCTGCTGGACCAGTCGCTGGTCTCCGGGATCGGCAACATCTACGCGGACGAGGCCCTGTGGGGCGCCCGCCTGCACCCCGAGCGGCCGACCGAGCGCATGCGCCGGGCTGACACGCTGCGCCTCCTGGCGGCCGTCCAGGACGTGATGCGCCGGGCCCTGGAGGTGGGGGGCACGAGCTTCGACGCGCTCTACGTCAACGTGGACGGGCGATCGGGCTACTTCGCCCGCTCCCTGGCGGCCTACGGGCGCACCGGGCAGCCGTGTCGCCGCTGCGCCGCCGAGGGGGTCGACTCCCGCATCGTGCGCGAGCCGTTCATGAACCGTGCGAGCCACCTGTGCCCGCGCTGCCAGCCCAGGCCGCGCCGTCGCCGGGCCGCGGTGGCCGACGCCTGACGGGGCGTCCGTAGACTGGGCTGACCCCCGACCTCGAGCAGGAGACACGAGTGAGCCATCCCCCGGCCGCGTCCTGGACGCCCGAGCCCCTGCCGCGTCCCGAGTCCCCGCGCGACGACGCCTCGTCGGTCGCGCGGCGCCGCCGGCGCTGGCCGTGGGTCGTCGGCGTGCTCGCCGTCCTGCTCGCGGCGCTGCTCGGTCTGGGCGCCTGGTACGCGGGCTCGCTCGGGCGCACCTTCGACGACCACCGGCAGACGGTGGACGTGGGGGCGCTCGAGCAGGCGGCCGGCAACGGCCCGCTGAACGTGCTCGTCCTGGGCTCCGACTCCCGCGAGGGCGAGGGCGAGCAGGACATGGGCCAGCGCTCGGACACCATGATGCTCGTGCACATCCCCGCGGACCGACGCCAGGTCTACGTCATGTCCGTGCTGCGGGATTCGTGGGTCACCGTGCCCGGCCACGGTGAGGCGAAGATCAACTCGGCCTTCGACACGGGCGGCTACGCGCTCGCCGTGGACACGGTGGAGCTGCTGCTGGGAGTGCCGATCCACCACGTCCTCGAGGTCGACTTCCAGGGCTTCCGGGGCGTGACGAATGCGCTGGGCGGCGTCGAGGTCTGCAACCCGCAGGCCTTCTCCTCCGGTCAGGCCAACCCCTCGTACTACCCGCGCGGACACATCCTGCTGCAGGACACCGCCGCCCTGCGCTACGTGCGCGAACGGCACGCCTTCGACGACGGCGACGTCACCCGCGTGAAGAACCAGCAGCGCTACCTGGCCGGGGCGATGGACCGCTTCCTCAGCCCGGAGATCCTGGGCAATCCCGCCCGCACCACCGAGGTCGTCGCCACGTTCTCCGACCACCTCGGTGTGGACGAGGGGCTCACGTCCGGCGTGATCGCCTCGCTCGCGTGGCAGCTGCGCGACGTCCGCGGCGAGGACGTCGAGATGTTCACGGTGCCGCGCAAGGGCTTCGCGGAGGGCCCGAACGGCGACGCCATCGTCGAGCTCGACGAGGACAAGCTGGCGGACCTGCGCTCCGCCCTCGCCGACGACGACGTCCAGCGCTACGTCGACGAGCACGAGCCCACGAAGGAGAAGAAGGCCCAGGCCGCCGGCGGTCCCGCCCCCGTGCTGACCCTGCTGACCGGCACCACGCCCGCACCCGCCCTCGGGGAGGACCCCTGTGACGACTGAGCCGCGCCGCCCCCGCCTCCTGCTGGTCTCCCACTCCTACCGGCCCGAGCGCACCCCGCCCGCGCGTCGCTGGGGCGCGGTCGTGGCGGCGCTGCGGTCGGCGGGCTGGGACGTCGACGTCGTCGCGCCCGGGGGGGTGCGCCCCTTCGCCGGGCCCGACGGCGAACGTGTCCTGCCCACGCCTCGCCTGCCCCTGGGGGAGGCCGGCCGCAACGGTCGTTTCGCCGAGGCGGTGGTGCACGCGCTGCTCGCCATCCCGCGCGGGATGGCCACCCGACGCCCGGACGTGGTGGTGGCCACCGTGCCCGCCCTGCCCGTGGTGGTGCCCGGCGTCGTGCTCTCCCGTCTCTGGCGCCGTCCCCTCGTGCTGGAGATGCGCGACGCCTGGCCGGATCTCGCCCACGAGGCCGGGGTCCACCAGGGCCTGCTGGGCGCCGCAATGGAACGCGTCGTGACCGGCGGCCAGCGCGCGGCCCGACTCGTGGTGACCGTCACGGACGGCTTCGCGGAGACGCTGCGCGGGCGCGGGGTCGAGCGTGCCGAGACCTTGTGCAACGGCGTCGAACTCGCAGGCCTGGCGTGGGCACCTGCTCGGAGGCGCGAGCCCGGGGACCTGCACGTCCTCTACCTCGGCAACATGGGTGAGAGCCAGGGGCTCGAACGGCTCATGGAGGCGGCGGCCGAACTCCGCCAGAGCCGGCCAGGGGTGCGGGTCCGGCTCGTCGGCGCCGGCACTCGGCGCGGCGAGCTCGAGGCGCGTAACGCGGAGCTCGGCTCCCCGGCCGAGATCCTTCCTGCCTGCTACGGCGAGGATGCGGCGGCCCAGTACGCCTGGGCGGACACACTCGTCGTGGCGCTGCGGCCTGACTGGCCCAGCTTCCGCCACACGGTGCCGTCGAAGACCTACGAGGTGCTCGCCGTCGGCCGGCACGTCACCGGGATGGTCACCGGCGAGGCGGCCCGCACCCTCGAGGACGCCGGGGGAGCCGACGTCATCGGCCCACGGGTAGCTGACCTCGTCGCGCATCTGACCGCGCTCGCCGACGATCCGGCTCGCACTGATGTGGGGGAGGGCGGCCGCCCGTGGGTCCGACGGCACGCGGACCTGCCGAGCGTCGCCCGGCGTTACGTCCGGCTGCTGGGGCAGCTCGTCCCCGACTACAGGAGACACGCATGACCTCCATCCTCCTCGATTCCGTCCGCGCACTCGGCCACGCGCCACTCGTCCTGCGGACGGTGGTCGACCACCTGCGGGACGACCCGGCGGTCCTGGGCCTGCAGATCAGCCGTCGCCTGCCGCTCGCGGCACGCGTGGGCCTGGGGCGCCTGGCAGAGTCCCTGCCCGCACGCCCCGGCGTGGTCTTAGGCGCCATGGGTCTCGCGGCCGCCGGCCGGCACGTGGACCTCCTCGAGCACGTCGAGGCGGTCCTGCCGTCCGCCGGCGCGCCAGATCGGGTGCGACTGGCGGACGTGCTCACGGCCGCGCAGGAGCCTGACCGGGCCCAAGCCGTCCTCGACGCCGTGCCCGTCGACACGCCGGGCTTGGCCGCCGCAAGGGCCCGCGTGGCCTGGCACCGCGGTGACGTCGAGGCGGCCATCTCCCTGCTCGGCGGCACCGGCCGGGACGGTGTCGTGCGAGCCCGGTTCGCCTCCGAGGTGCGTGCTCTGCGCGGGGGCGCCCTGCCGTTGCCGCGGGCAGACCGGGACCGGGCCGTTGGATATCGGCCCCGCCCGGGCTCGGCACTGTTCGTCCTGACCAACTCCCTGCCCCACACCGGTTCCGGATACGCGCAACGCAGCCACAGCCTCGCGTGCGCGCTGCGGGACGAGGGCTGGCACGTAGAGGCCGTCACCCGGCTCGGTTGGCCGGTCCAGACCGGCGTGCTCACCGCCGCCCGACGCGACATGGTGGACGGCATCGTGTACCACCGCCTCCTGCCCTCGAGCCTGGCCCGGGGATTCGACGGACGGCTGGCTCAGCACGCGCGGATGCTCCTCGATCTGGTCCTCGAGCGCCGCCCGGCGGTCCTGCACACCACCACCCACTGGGTCAACGCCGTGGTGACCCGCGCGGTCGCGGAGGCCGTGGGCGTCCCGTGGGTGTACGAGGTGCGCGGGCAGCTGGCGGACACCTGGGCCTCGACGCGCGGACCCGAGGCGCTGCGCTCCGACCGCTACGCCCTGTTCACGGCCCGCGAGGACGACGCCGTGCGTTCTGCCGACGGCGTCGTGACGCTCGGTGAGCAGATGGCCCGCCGCATCGCCGCGGCCGGCATGGACCGGGACGCCGTCGTGCTCAGCCCTAACGGGGTGGGGGGCGCCTTCCTGGAGGAGCCCGCCCCACGCGAGGATGCTCGCCGCCGTCTCGGGCTGTCCATGGACGACGAGATCGTCGGCACCGTCTCCTCCGTGGTGCCGTACGAGGGACTCGACGACCTTGTGCGTGCCGTCGCCGCGCTCGTCGACGAGAGGCCGCGCCTGCGGCTGGCCGTGGTGGGGGACGGCGTTGCCCTGCCGGCCCTGCGCCGGCTTGCGGCCGACCTGGGGATCGAGGATCGGCTGCTCGCGCCGGGACGGGTGGACCGTTCCCTGGCTCCCGTGTGGCACCAGGCCCTCGACGTCTTCTGCGTGCCTCGCAAGGACACGGGCGTGACCCGGGCGGTGACGCCCATGAAGCCGCTGGAGGCCATGGCCACGTCCCGGCCCGTCCTCGTCTCGGACCTGCCCGCGCTGAGCGAGATCGTCGAGGACGGCGTGACCGGACGGGTGCTGCCGGCCGAGGAACCGGAGGCGTGGGCCGCCGCCCTGGCGGCGCTACTCGACGACCCCGCCGCGGCCCGCGGCCTCGGAGCCAGGGCGCGGGAGTGGGTGCTCGGGCATCGGACCTGGGCGGCGAACGCCCGGCGCTATGACGCCCTCTACCGGCGCCTGGGCGTGACGGCGCCGTCTGCCTGAACTAATCCTTATACTCGACAGAGCATCACGGGGAGTCCGGCCCGCGCCGGATTCTGCCCTTGCCACCGCTTAGACGAACGAGGACCTCTAGATGACGACGCAGATCAAGGACGTGGCCGTGATCGGCCTGGGCTACATCGGGCTGCCGACAGCTGCCATCCTGGCCGAGAACGGCGTGCGTGTGCACGGCGTGGACGTCAGCCAGCGCACCGTGGACGCGGTCAACGCAGGCACCGTGCCCTTCGTGGAGCCGGACCTGGCGGACTTCGTGGAGCGCAACGTCAAGGCCGGTCGACTGTCCGCGTCCCTGAAGACGCCGCAGGCCGACGCGTACATCGTCGCGGTCCCGACGCCCTTCAAGGACGGCCATTCGCCGGACCTCGGCTACATCGAGGCTGCGGCCCGCGGTCTCGCCCCGCAGCTGCGCGGCGGCGAGCTCGTGATCCTGGAGTCCACCTCGCCCCCCGGCGCCACCGAGCACATGGCCGCCGTCATCCGCGAGGCACGGCCGGACCTGGACGGCGTCACCCTGGACTTCGCCCACTGCCCGGAGCGGGTGCTGCCCGGCCGGGTCATGATCGAGCTCGTCACGAACGACCGCATCGTGGGCGGGTCCACGCCGGAGGCCGCGCAGCGCGCCAAGCAGCTGTATGAGGCGTTCTGTCAGGGGGAGATCCTCGTGACGGACTGCGTCACCGCGGAGATGGCCAAGCTGGTCGAGAATTCGTTCCGTGATGTGAACATCGCCTTCGCGAACGAGCTGTCCCTGATCTGCTCCGACCTGGGGATCGACGTGTGGGAGCTCATCGAGCTTGCCAACCACCACCCCCGTGTCAACATCCTCCAGCCGGGCCCCGGCGTGGGCGGCCACTGCATCGCTGTGGACCCGTGGTTCATCGTCGACGCCGCACCGCAGACGGCCCGCATCATCCGTGCGGCCCGCGAGATCAACGACGGCAAGCCGAAGTGGGTCGTGGACCAGGCCAAGGCCGCCGCGTTCGACGTGCAGCAGGCCACCGGCCGTGCCCCCGTGGTGGCCGTCCTCGGTCTGGCATTCAAGCCGAACATCGACGATCTGCGTGAATCGCCTGCCCTGAACATCGCGATCGAGGTGGCGCAGCAGTTCACCGGTTCGCGCATCCTCGTCGTGGAGCCGCACGTGGAGGAGCTGCCCGCTGCGCTGGCCGGCCGTGACAACGTGGAGTTGGTCCCGGCCGAGGACGGCATTCGGGAGGCGGACGTCGTCCTGCTACTGGTGGACCACGATGCGTTCGCCAGCCTCGGTGCCACCACCGAGGGCAAGAAGGTCATCGACACGCGCGGCCAGTGGCGCTGACACGAACTCGGCACCTGTGGCGGGGCGGTCGGTGACGGCTGCCCCGCCCCGTATGTCCCAGACGGGCAGTACCACGACCAAGGAGGACAACATGCGCCTGCTCGTGACCGGCGGCGCCGGATACATCGGGTCTCACTTCGTCTCCGTAGCACGGCAACAGGGCCGGGCCGACATCGTCGTCGTTGACGACTTCTCGACAGGCCTCAGACAGCGCGTTCCGGCCGATGTCCCCGTGTACACGATCGACCTCGCGAGCGACGCGGCCGTAGCTGCGCTGACCACTCTCCTTAAAGAAGAGTCGATTGACGTCGTCGTTCACTTCGCCGCGAAGAAGGTCGTCGCGGACTCCGTCGTGCAGCCGGAGGATTATTTTCGGTCGAACGTCGGTGCAACTGTAAACGTGCTGGCTGCCATGAGAGCTGCGGGAGCCGCGTCGATGATCTTCTCCTCGTCGGCAGCGGTCTATGGTGAGCCGGACTCGTCGATCGTGTTCGAGGACACCCCGACGGTGCCGATCAATCCGTACGGCCAGTCCAAGCTCGTGAGTGAGCTAGCTCTCGCGAACGCTTCCCGCGCCTGGGGTCTCCGGGCGGTGGCATTGCGCTACTTCAATGTCGCCGGCGCGGAAGACGCCATTCTGGCCGATACCACGACGACGAACCTCATGCCGGCGATCCGTGATGTCATCACTCGCGGCCAGCGTCTCTCGGTCTTCGGCGACGATTACCCCACCGTCGACGGCACATGTGTACGCGATTACGTCCACGTCGTCGACCTGGCCGAGGCGCACCTGGCGGCCCTGCCGGCGGTCCAGGGCAGCACCGACCCAGCGACCCGGATCTACAACGTGGGCACCGGAAGCGGAAGCAGCGTTCTCGAAGTCGTAGATGCCTTCCGCCGCCGCCCCGGCGTGGATCTTGATTACGACATCCAGCCCCGCCGCCCGGGTGACCCGGGGGCCTTGACAGCCAACGTCTCGCTCATTGAGAAGGAACTCGGATGGGTAGCACGTTATACGCGCGATGACATTGTCACGTCCGTCATCGACTTCCCGCCCCGGCTCGTCACCTGACTGCTCGTCGCAGAGACGCCAGACCTGCCCCGCCGATTACAGCACCCGAGGAATCGCACCCATGATCCAACTCTTTCTTCGCTTCTCACGACGCCAGCAACTCGTCATGGGGCTTTTTATTCTGCTCGCTGTCGTGGGTTCGGTACTCGCCTTCCTGGTGGACCACGCGATCCTCATCGTCGCGCTGTTCTGGATGTTGTGCGCTGCGGTGTTCGTAATGATCATGTATCACCGCCGTCTCAACGCAAAGATCAACCGCACCGCCCGTGCTGCACGCATGGGGTCTTCCGCTGTGGCGGGCCGCGGGGGTACGCGGCCCGCCACGGGGCGTCGAATATCGACGCAAGAGTCGCTCGACTCGCTCCAGGCCGCTTTCGCCCGCCGGAGGACCGTCGCCGCGGGCCTGCCGCTGGCGCGCAAACTCATCCAGGAACGCGGGGACCTCAGTGGCGCGCGGGAGGTGCTGGATCAGCTTCGTGGAAAGTCGGGCCTGACCGACTCTGAAGAGAACTTCGTTCGTCGCGTCGACTCTCTCAACCGCCTTCTTGAAGCGGACTACCCGCTTCCCGCACGTCACCGCACCTGCAATTACCTCCCCGTGCGAGGCCGGGTGCTCTACGCCGTGGGCATGTCACCCGTGTCTGTGACCAATGGCTACACGTCCCGGACCAAGGGCGTCGCCGCAGGGCTCGTGGCCCAAGGGCTGGACGTGGTCGTAGCGCCCCTGCCAGGCAAGCCTTGGGACAAGAAGTCGGTCGTCCCCGGGCGGCGAGTGCCTGTCAAGCAGCGTCGTGATGTGTCGGAGATCGACGGCGTACGCCACGTGCACAACCCTGGTCTCCCTGCATGGGAGGGCGATCTCGACGTCTTCTTCCAGGTGGCTGCCGATGCGTACGTCCGCGAAGCCATGATCGAGAAGCCCGAGTTCATCCTGGCCGCCTCGAACTATCTGTCCGCTCTGCCCGCCCTGATCGCAGCCCGTCGGCTCGGGGTGCCGTTCGTGTATGAGATGCGCGGATTCTGGGAAGTGTCTGCGGCATCCGTCCGGCCGGGCTGGGAGCAGTCGGACCAGTATCGGCTTGACCGCCGCTATGAAGACCTCGTCGCCCGCGAAGCCGACCGAGTGGTCGTCATCACGGATGAGATGCGTGAAGACCTTGCTGCCCGCGGCATCGATGCGGACAAGGTCACCGTCGCGCCCAACTGCGTTGACCCAGAGGTGTTCGCCCCTCTTGGCAAGGATCACGCGCTCTTGCGCGGCCTGGGATTCACCGATACGGAGGCTCCAGTCGTGGGTTTCGCGGGCAGCGTCACCGATTACGAAGGCCTCGATCTCGTCACCGACGCGCTCGCGACACTCAAGGCAGAGGGAGTCCGGTTCAACTTCCTCATCATCGGCGGGGGCGCATATCTCGATACGTTGAAGGCGAGGATCGCCACACGCGGTCTTGATCCTGAGACGCGGTTCGTCATGAACGTTCCGAACGCAGACATGCCAGCGTACCTCTCGAGCATCGATGTGTTCCCCCTGGCCCGGAAGTCCTTGCCGGTGACCGAGCTCGTTTCGCCATTGAAGCCGCTGGAGGCGATGGCGGTCGGCGGGGCGGTGGTCCTCTCCGATGTCTCGCCGCACAAGGTGTTCTGCGGGCCTGATGGAGACACTGCGGTCAGTTTCCAGAAGGACGACCTGGCGAGCCTCGTCGAGCGTCTGCGCGAAACTCTCGCCGCCCCAGATGCTGCTCGCGCCATGGGGGTTCGTGCTCGACGCTGGGTCAAGGAGAATCGGCGCTGGCCAGTCACGGGCGAGCGCATCGCCGCTTCACTAATGGCCTTGGCCGAGGAGTTCCGGGCCTCACTGGACGACGCAGAACGCCCGCTCACCGATTACACAGTCGCCTTCATCGGCGACGAATTCACGACGGACACCTTCGTCCCCGAGTTGACCGCCTTGCGTGTGCGGCCTGAGGACTGGCGCGAGACCTTCGAAGACCACCGCGTGGATGCGCTGTTCATTGAGTCCGCTTGGCGAGGCAACGACAGCGCCTGGACCGGGATCATTGGGTATTACGATGACGAGACTCACGCGCCGGTGGTCGAGCTGATCGCGCATTGCAGGCTTCACGAAATCCCCGTGATGTTCTGGAACAAGGAGGATCCGGTCCATTTCAATCGGTTCAAGCGCACCGCAGCCCTGTGCGACTACGTGTTCACGACGGACGCGCGCACCATTGTTGATTACAACGCGCTTCCGGGCAACCAGATCACGACCGTCGCCTCGGCCCCGTTCGCGGCGCAGCCTCTGTTGCACAACCCGCTACCCAGCACCCGGGCACAAGACGAAGCTATCGCGTATGGCGGGACCTACTACGGGGACAAGTATGCGACCCGTAAACAGGGGCTGGATTTCCTGTTCTATGAGTCTGCCCCACACGGCTTGGCGATCTACGAGCGGGTGCACAACGATCCCAACTCGCCGTACCGCCTGCCGGACCGTTTCCGCCGGTACGCCCGAGGAAGCCTGAGCTATCCCGAGATGTGCCAGGCCTATAAGGCCCACCCGATCCACCTGAACGGCAATTCGGTGGTGGACTCGCCGAGCATGTTCTCTCGCCGGGTCGTGGAGATCACCGCGTCTGGGTCGACGGTACTCAGCTCTGCGGGCCGTGGCGTAGACGAGACGTTGGCGGGCACCGTCCCGACCGTGACCACCCCCGATGAGGCTGCGGCCTATCTGGAGGGCTGGAAGTCGTCTGAGCAGCGTCGGCACGCCGGCCTTTGGGAGGCGTTCCGCCACGTCTACGAGACGCACACGTGTGCTCACCGTTTGGTGTACATGATGCGCGTCGCTGGGTTCCGAGTCCGCAGTCCGCAGGCCGCGCCGATCGCAGTCGAGTGCGCCGCCGCAGACGTACCGTTGTTCGAGGCCCAGACCATGCGTCCTGCCTTGTACCTGGTGACCGACACAACCGAGGGCGTTGATGCCGCCAGTCCCGTCGTCCTCGCCGCTCCTCCGGAGAGGGCGGCAAAGCTGCAAGAGGCCGGCATCCGGAACGTCGTCATCCACCGTGAGGGCGCCCCTGCTCTGGACGAGCACCTCGTGGAGGACTTCTCGCTCGCTCTGCATTTCGGGCATTGGAAGGCCGTGGGCACTCGCACCGTCGAATGGTCGCCGGGCGACGCACACGTGCGAATCGCTGCCCTGACGGCGGACATCGATGAGGGCACTGTACTGGTGGACGCCGACGTCTACGCCGGCTCTGTTCTCGGGGAGCGACCTGCCCTAGCCGATGACGAGGTCTTTGCCTGGCAGCACGTCGTCGAACACGTCGGCAAGGTGACCTACACGGACTCGACGGCTGTCCCGATCGACACCGCGGTCGTCCACGAGGAGGCAGACCCCCTTCCGCCCGTTGCGTCTGGAGAGGCGGGGCCACCCGTAGGGGAGACTCAGACGGTGCCTCTCAACGTCCTCGTCGCTGGCCATGACCTGAAGTTCCTGCCGCAGATCATGGCGCAGCTCGAAGCCGCGGGTCACCGTGTCATCGTCGACCAGTGGGACGGGCACGATATCCACGACGAGGAACGCAGCCTCCGACTCCTCGCCGAAGCGGATGTCATCTTCTGTGAGTGGGCGCTCGGGAACGTGAAGTGGTACAGCCACCACAAGCAGGACGACCAGCGGCTTGTGGTGCGCCTCCACGCCCAGGAACTTCGCACTCGCTACCTCAAGGACGCCGACCTGTCCGCCGTGGACACCTTCGTGTTCGTGTCACCCGTCGGCATGCGGCGGGCGCAGTTGCTCTTCGGAGTACCGGTGGATCGGTCCGTGGTCATCGGCAACACCTTCGACTTCGAGCGATTTGCGGCGCCTCGGAACGCACCGGATCCGCATGCCCTCGGTCTTGTTGGCTCCGTGCCACATTCGAAGCGTCTGGACCTCGCGCTCGACGTGACCGAACTGCTGGCGTCGCACGACCCGACTTACCGTCTCGACGTCATGGGTAAGGAGTACCACGAGTACGCGTGGCTCATGAAGCGAACTGCTGAGCGGAGTTATTTTGAGGCGCAGTATTTGCGGATTGAATCGTCTGCGGTGCTCCGCGAAGCCGTCCGGTTCGGCGGACACTCCTATGACATCGCGGAGTGGTACCGCGCCAAGCCAGGCATCATCTTGTCCACGAGCGACCACGAAGGAACGCATCAGGCGATCGCGGAAGGTGGTGCAGCGGGCTGTGTGCCGGTGATCTTTCCGTGGGCGGGGGCTGAGGCCGTTTACGACGATCGATGGGTCGTCGAGGGCGTCCGCGACGCGGCCGACCGGATCCGCAGGTACTCTTCAGACCCGGCCCTCTTCCTCGAGGAGTCTGAGCGGGCCCAAGCATTCATGCGGGAGCGTTTCTCGCCCGAGGAGATCGGTGCCCAGATCCTGGCCGTGGTAGAGGGTCGGCGGTGACGTAGCGCCGGAGAAAGAAGGGGACCGTCTCTCGTGTGAGACGGTCCCCTTCTTTTAATGACCCGTGGTGCCCTTGAGAGCAACGATGCGTTCTGCCTCGGTCGTCTCGTACCGTGCCCGGGCTTCGAGCGCTTTCTCTTCCCCGTGCTTGCGTAGGGCGCTCATGAAATAGCTGTAATGCTGCATGACATCGAGGGTGTCTCCGTCTTCGATGATTGCGCCCTCATCCATCCAGACGACGCGGGTGCACATCTCTCGGATCACTCCGGCGGAATGGTTGACGAGGAAGCCTGTGCCAGACCGGGCGATCAGGTCTCGCATTGCTTGATTGGACCGCTCCCGGAAAGCGTCGTCGCCGGTCGCAAGTGCTTCGTCAATCATGATGATGTCGGGTTGCGACGCTACTGAGATCGCGAAGCGCAGGCGGGCCCGCATGCCGGAGGAGTATGTACGCATGGGCATGCGAATGGATTTTCCGATGTCGGCCAACTCAGCGACTTGTGGGATTCGGTCGTGGACCTCGGCTGGGGTCAAGCCCATCGCGAGTAGACCGATACGAATGTTGTCTAGACCGGTGAGGTTGGGCATGAGCGCTGCCCCCACACCCATCAATTGGGGCGCAGAAGCGGCAAAGACCTCCCCAGATGTTGGCGCCTCAACGCCTGCCAGGACGCGGAGCAGGGCACTCTTGCCGGACCCATTGCGTCCGACGAGTCCGATGAATTCGCCCTTCCGTGCGGCCAAGGACACCCCCCTCACAGCATGGACGACGTCCAGTTCACCGCCCCGAGAAAAGAGCCCGCGAGATTTCTCGTCCCGAGCGATCCTCACGGGGTAATCGAGGATGATGTCCGTAGCGAGCAGGTTGAGGCCGCCAGTCGAAGCTAGGTGCCCCCCCTCGAACGCTTCCGGCGGCTGCGCATGGTCCTGGTTAGCGGTACTGGTCACGGCCGTACGACTCCTCTCCGAGCCAGAAGACAATGCCGCCGACAATCGTCAGGCACACTGCATACGCGGCGAGCATCGCCCAGCTCGACGCCGGCGGCGTCACCCCCTCGATGATGACCTGACGGTACATCGTGATCAGTACATACAACGGGTTGAGTTGGATGATCGCATGGAGGGCGGGGTGGTTGTCCGTGAAACGCGTTATCGGGAAGATGACTCCGGAGCCGTACATCAGGAGACGGGACACGAACGGCACCATGCGGCTCACATCCGGAAGGAGGGTGCTGAGCCGCGCCAGCAGGAGCATGATGCCGAAGTTTAGGATCACGTGCAGCCCCAGGACACCCGGGAAGACCAGCCAGGACCACTCAGGTGTCTCATGCGGGGGGATCGCTATGACGAGGATGAACATCACTGCGATCGCCGGTAGTCGCTGGAGCACGTCGTACACGAGATCGGCCAAGGGCAGCGCCATGCGTGGGAACCGGAAGGCGCGGGTCAAGGACAGGTTCGACGCGATGGTCCGCGTGCCAGATGTCAATGCGGCGCTGGTCATCTGGAACATGAACACACCCACGATGACGAAGGCGACGAAATTGTCCATTCCGTGGTCGAAACGCAAAAGCAAACCGAAGATCAGCCAGTAGAAGATCGCGTCGAGCATTGGGCGAAGGATGAGCCATACCGACCCGAGACGACTGTCGTCGTTTCCTGTGACGAGCCGTCCTCGGGACTGCCACCAGATGAAGTGTCGGCGTTGCCAGAGCTCCACCAGATAGCGGCGAGGGGCAGGGCGACCTGTGACAGGTGAGAGGTGCGAAGCGTCACCATAAGCCTGGACGGCCGCGGCGCGGAACGCGCTGGCGACGGGTTCGGAGGGTCGTCTTGGTCGCCGTGTGGTCATCGGTTCGCGCCTGCCTTTCTGAGCGTGGGCCACCCGAGTGGGGGACCGGCCGTCGATGCGGGACTTCTCTTGACGGTGCCCCACGACGGCGATGCCGCGCGCGGGAGGCGCGTCGACCGCCTCCTTAGTGTAGGAGACGGCGGCGCGGGAACGCAGCTGCTGAGGGGGTCGGATTGTTGGCTTCGACTATGGTGAAGCCGTCTGGAGGTCCCGCCGCTTGGACTTGATCTCCTCCCCTTTGAGCCGTCGTCGATGCAGCGAGGAACACCGTGAAGAAAATCATGCCCATCTACGGAACCCGCCCGGAGGCGATCAAGGTGGCCCCCATCGTCAAGGCGCTGCAGGCCGACGAGCGGTTCGAGTGCGTGGTGACCGTCACGGGGCAACACCGCGAGATGCTGGACCAGGTCAACGAGCTGTTCGGCATCGTCCCGGACCACGACCTCAACATCATCCAGCCCCGGCAGACCCTCAACGGCGTGTTTGCCCGCACCCTGGACGGGCTCGACGCCGTCCTGGAGCAGGAGCGGCCGGACGCCGTCGTGGTCCAGGGCGACACCACGACCTCGACGGCGGGCGCCGTCGCCGCCTTCAACCGCGGCATCCCCGTGGTCCACGCCGAGGCGGGCCTGCGCAGCTTCGACATCCTCTCCCCGTTCCCGGAGGAGGCCAACCGCAAGATCACCAGCCAGATCTCGGCGCTGCACCTGCCCCCGACCACCGTGAGCCGGGACAACCTGCTGCGTGAGGCCGTGGCCGCGGAGGATATCTACGTCACGGGCAACACCGTGATCGACGCGCTGCTGGAGGCCGTCAGCCACCAGGTGCCGTTCGAGGACGAGCGTCTGGCCGAGCTGGAGGCGTCCGGCCGTCGCGTCGTCCTGGTGACGACCCACCGGCGCGAGAACCAGGGCGACGCGATGCGCGGCGTCGGGCGCGCCCTGGCCCGCCTGGCCGCGGACCACCCGGAGGTCACCTTCGTGCTGCCGGCGCATCGCAACCCGGTGGTTCGCGAAGCGATCCTTCCCGAGATCGAGGGCCGCGAGAACGTGCTCGTGACCGAGCCCCTGGCCTACGGCGAGTTCACCCACCTGCTGTCCGTGGCCACCGTCGTGCTGACGGATTCCGGTGGCGTCCAGGAGGAGGCTCCGTCGCTGGGCAAGCCCGTCCTCGTGATGCGCGAGAACACCGAGCGTCCCGAGGCCGTGACCGCCGGCACCGTGCGCCTGATCGGCACGGACGAGGAGGTCGTGGTCACCGAGGTCACCCGCCTGGTGACGGACGAGGCCGCGTACACTGCGATGTCCCAGGCGGTGAACCCCTACGGCGACGGCCGCGCGGCCGAGCGCACGGTCTCGGCGATCGCCGAGCTGCTCGGCGTGGGCGAGCGGCTGCCGGCCTTCGACGGCGCCTGAGCAGCATCGCACTCCCGGACGGGGACACCCCCGTCCACGCACGAGGCCGCCGTCCCCGCGGGGACGGCGGCCTCGTGGCGTGCCCCGGCCTCACCCGTCCTCGCGCGGGGTCACCCGGGCGTCCTCCGGGCGGACCAGCGGCAGGGACCCGGTGCGGGGCCCGCCGGGCACGATCGGCAGATTGGTCTCCGGAGCACGCCACCACGCGAGGGCGCCGAGCAGGATGACGCCGCCGGTGAGCACGAACGCCCACCCGTAGCCGGCGGTGTCCACCACGAGGCCGGCCAGCAGCGGGCCGGAGATGGCGCCCAGGTCGGCGGACATCTGGGCGGCGGACATCACAGCGCCGGAGCGCCGTCCCTGGCCCACGACGTCGGCGATGGCCGCCTGCTGCGGGGCGTTGAGGGTGCCCGTGCCGGCGCCGGCCAGCAGGCACGCGAGCAGGAAGAGCGCGGGCGAGCTCATCCAGCCGATCACCCCGGTGGTGGCGGCCATGGTGAGCAGGCCGGTGAGGATCAGCGGCTTGCGGCCGTGCACGTCGGAGAGTCGCGAGGAGAAGGTCACGGCGACCACGTTGCCCAGCGCGAACACGGAGAGGGCGAGTCCGGCCATGAAGGCCCCGTCCACCTGCCAGCCCAGCAGCCCAGTGCCGGCGAAGGCGGTGGCCGCGAACAGGGGCATCACCGAGTTGCGCACACCGAACGTCGCCCAGCCGTTCGCGAAGAACGAGGCGAGCGCCGCGCGGTAGGACGGCAGGCCGAACGCCTCCTTCAGGGGCATCGTCGGGCGGGGATCGCCGGTGCCGCGGTCCGCGCGCCGCGTGTCCCGCAGCAGGACGAACACCATCCCCGCGGCGATCACCAGCGACGTGCCGTAGATCAGGAACGGCGCACGGAAGCCGAAGACCGCCAGGGCGGAGCCCACAATCGGCCCCACGATGTTGCCGATGAGGAAGGCGGAGGCGTACGCACCGGAGACGCGTCCGCGCATCGTCGGCGGTGACTTCGCCGCCAGGAACGCCATGGCGGACACCGTGAACAGCGTGGATCCGACGCCGCCGAGGGCGCGGAAGAGCAGCAGCTGCTCGAACGTCTGCGCGAAGGCGATGAGGAACATGGACGCGGCCACGATCAGCACACCGGTCATGTACACGGGCGTCTCGCCGAGGCGGTTCGTCAGGCGTCCGGAGAGCGGGGCGAACAGGAGCCGCGTCAGCCCGAACGCGGAGACGACGGCGGCCACGGCCGTCGCGGACGCGTTGAAGGAGCTCGCGTACTGCGGCAGCAGCGGGGCGATGATCCCGAAGCCGATCGCGATGATGAACGCGGCGGCGACGAGGACCTTGATCTCACGGGGCAGGGGGACCCGCGAGGAGCGGGCGGACGACAACGGCATGACCGCCATCTTCGCACGGCGCCGGGTGTGCAGCCCGGGGCGGGCGACGGCCCGTGTGACAGACTGGACCCGTGGAAATCGTGCTCATAGTCTCAGTCGTGGCCGCCCTGCTGCTGGGCGGCGTGCTCGTCGGCCTGCTGGACCGGCGCCCCGCCCCGCCGAAGGGCTCGTACCAGGGAGTGCGGGACGCGGACGACCCGCGCCCGAGTCCGCGACACGCGGCCCCGTCGGGCTCCACCGCCGTCCTGGAACGCCCCGAGGTCGACGAGGCGCCGCCCGTCGTCGCCGAGCCGGAGCCCGCCGTCGTCGAGGAGGTGGAGACCGCCCCGGCGAAGCCCGTGTACGAGCGGCCCGAGGCCGCCGGCTCGCGCCTGGCCCGCCTGCGGGCCCGCCTGCTCAAGTCCAACAACGTCTTCGGCAAGGGTCTGCTGGCGCTGCTGTCCCAGGACCGCATCGACGACGACGTGTGGGACGAGATCGAGGAGACGCTGCTGATGGCGGACCTCGGCACCGAGCCCACCCTGGAGCTCGTCGACCGCCTCAAGGCCCGTGTCACGGTCGAGGGCACGCGGGACCCGGAGCAGGTGCGCACCCTGCTGCGCGAGGAGCTCGTGGCGATGGTGGACCCCTCGATGGACCGCCGTCTCGCCGCGACCCGCAAGGGCGACCGCCCCGCCGTGACCATGGTCGTGGGCGTCAACGGCGTCGGCAAGACCACCACCGTGGGCAAGCTCGCCCGTGTGCTCGTGGCGGAGGACCGCACCGTCGTGCTCGGCGCCGCGGATACCTTCCGCGCCGCCGCCGCCGAGCAGCTCGCCACGTGGGGCGCCCGCGTGGGCGTCGAGACCGTCCGCTCCGAGAAGGAGGGCGCCGACCCGGCGTCCGTCGCCTTCGAGGCCGTGGAGCGCGGCATCGCCGAGGGCGTCGACGTCGTGCTCGTGGACACCGCGGGCCGCCTGCAGAACAAGGCCAACCTCATGGACGAGCTCGGCAAGATCAAGCGCGTCATCGAGAAGCAGGCCGAGGTGGACGAGGTCCTGCTCGTGCTCGACGCCACCACGGGCCAGAACGGCCTGACCCAGGCGAAGGTGTTCGCCGAGGTCGTGGACGTCACCGGCATCGTGCTGACCAAGCTGGACGGCACCGCCAAGGGCGGCATCGTGATCGCCATCCAGCGCCAGCTCGGCGTGCCCGTCAAGCTGATCGGCCTCGGCGAGGGCCCCGATGACCTCGCGCCGTTCACCGCCGAGGGCTTCGTGGACGCGCTGCTGACCGACTGACGTCCCGCACCCGGTCCAGGGCCCCTCCCGACGACGTCGGGAGGGGCCCTGTTCTGTCACGGAGACGTCATCGACGTGTGGCGTGGCCCACTTCTCCGGTATCGTCCCTCCATCGGCCCCGATCGGGGCCGGGCAGCGACGCCGCGGGACGGGCGTTCGCCCCCGGCTCGCGGCCCGGACCGAAGGAGACCCCCATGGAGGAGTCGAACGTCCTGGACGCAGGGACAGTGTGGATGGTGACGAGCGCGGCGATGGTCCTGCTCATGACACCCGGACTGGCCATCTTCTACGGCGGCATGACCCGCGCGAAGTCCTCGCTCAACATGATCATGATGTCCTTCGTCTCGATGGGCCTCGTCGGAGTCGTCTGGGTCCTGTGGGTCCACGGGATGACCGGTGGCGACGGGTGGGCCGGGGTGGTGGGGAACCCCGCCGGTGACCTCGGGCTGACCGGCACGATGGCCGAGGGCGGGCTCGTCGCCGCGGCCTACGGCGCCACCTTCGCGATCATCGCGGTCGCCCTCATCTCCGGCGCGGTGGCCGACCGGTTCAAGTTCGTCACGTGGTGCGTCTTCGTGCCCGTCTGGACCACCGTCGTCTACGCCCCGCTGGCCTACATGGTGTGGGGCGGCGGGCTCCTCTCCGAGGACGGCGCCATCGGCGCCCGCCTGGGGGAGGCCCTCGACTTCGCCGGTGGCCTCGTGGTGCACATCAGCGCCGGCGTGGCCGCCCTCGTGCTCGCGCTGCTGCTGGGCAAGCGCCACGGCTTCGGCGTGGACCCCGGCCACCGGCCGCACAACGTCCCGTTCACCATGCTCGGTGCGGCCCTGCTCTGGTTCGGCTGGTTCGGGTTCAACGGGGGCGCGGCGGGCGGTGTCGACGAGCTCGGACTGATCTGGGTGGACACCCTCGCCGCCGGCGCCGCCGGCATGCTCGGCTGGGTGTTCGTGGAGTGGCTGCGCCGCGGCCGGCCGACCTCGATCGGCACCGCGTCCGGGATCGTCTCGGGACTGGTCGCCATCACGCCCGCGTGCGCCTATGTGAGCCCCCTGGGGGCCGTGGTGATCGGCCTGGTCTCCGGTGCGGCCAGCGCGCTCGCGGTCAACCTCAAGTACCGCCTCGGCTTCGACGATTCGCTCGACGTCGTCGGCGTGCACCTCACCGCTGGCATCCTGGGCACCGTGCTGATCGGCTTCTTCGCCCTGCCGGACGAGGGCCGGGCGGGCCTGTTCTACGGCGGAGACGCCGGTCTCCTGGTGGCCCAGACGGTGGCCGTGCTCGTCGCCGTGGTCTTCACCGCCGTGGTGACCACGGTCATCGCCCTGGTCCTGCGCGGGACCATGGGCCTGCGAGTGAGCAAGGAGGACGAGGAGCGGGGCGTCGATCTGACCCTGCACGACGAGTCGGCCTACGACGTCGGCTTCGGCGGGGTGCCCGTCCCCGCGGAGGCGCGGTGAGCCGCCGCGGACGGGTGAGGCCGGTCGGTTGCTAGGCTTGGCGGGCGCCGCGGTGGATGCCGCGGCGCCCGCGACCGACCGCGTCCGGATCAGTCGACCCCGCTTCGAAGGATCACACCCGCCGTGTTCAACTCCCTGTCCGACCGCCTCACAGCCACCTTCCGCAGCCTCAAGGGCAAGGGGCGGCTGAGCGAGGCGGACATCGACGCCACCGCACGCGAGATCCGCCGCGCCCTCCTGGACGCCGACGTCGCCGTGCCCGTGGTCCGCCAGTTCATCGCGCAGATCAAGGAGCGCGCCCTCGGAGCCGAGGTGGCCCAGGCCCTGAACCCGGGCCAGCAGGTCGTGAAGATCGTCAACGAGGAGCTCGTGGGCATCCTCGGCGGCGAGACCCGGCGCATCCAGCACGCCAAGACGGGCACCACCGTCATCATGCTCGTGGGCCTGCAGGGCGCCGGCAAGACGACCCTCGCCGGCAAGCTCGCCCACCTGCTCAAGTCCCAGGGCCACACCCCGCTGCTCGTGGCCTGCGACCTCCAGCGTCCGAACGCCGTGAAGCAGCTGCAGGTCGGCGGCGAGCGCGCCGGGGTCCCGGTCTACGCGCCGCACCCCGGCGTCTCCTCCGAGTTCGAGGCCGCCACGGGCGACCCGGTGCAGGTGGCCCGCGACGGCGTCGCCGAGGCCAACACCAAGTACCACGACGTGGTCATCATCGACACCGCCGGCCGCCTCGGCGTGGACGCCGAGCTCATGCAGCAGGCCGCGGACATCCGCGCCGCCGTGGACCCGGACGAGGTGCTCTTCGTCATCGACGCGATGATCGGCCAGGACGCCGTCGCCACGGCCCAGGCGTTCAACGAGGGCGTCGGCTTCACCGGCGTCGTGCTCACCAAGCTCGACGGCGACGCGCGCGGCGGCGCCGCGCTGTCCGTCCGCCACGTGACCGGCAAGCCGATCATGTTCGCCTCCACGGGCGAGGGCCTGAAGGACTTCGAGGTCTTCCACCCGGACCGCATGGCCTCGCGCATCCTCGACATGGGCGACGTGCTCTCCCTGATCGAGCAGGCCGAGCAGAACTGGGACCGCAGCGAGGCCGAGAAGATGGCCCGCAAGTTCGCGGACCAGGAGGACTTCACCCTCGACGACTTCCTCGCCCAGATGCAGCAGCTCAAGAAGATGGGCTCGCTGAAGAAGATGCTCATGATGATGCCGGGCGCCCAGGGCATGCGGCAGCAGCTCGAGCAGTTCGACGAGTCGTCGATCGGCCGCGTCGAGGCGATCATCCACTCGATGACCCCGCACGAGCGCGTGGCCCCCAAGATCATCAACGGCTCGCGCCGTGCCCGCATCGCCCGCGGCTCGGGTGTGAGCGTGTCCGAGGTCAACGGCCTGCTCGAGCGCTTCGCCGAGGCGCAGAAGATGATGAAGCGCATGGCCGCCGGCGGTGGCATCCCCGGCATGCCCGGCATGCCGGGCGGCGCCTCCCGCAAGGCGAAGGGCAAGGGCAAGAACGCCAAGCGCGATCGCGTGAAGTCCGGCAACCCCGCCAAGGCCGCGGCCGAGCGCAAGGCGATCGAGGAGCGGCGCGCCCGCGCCGCCCAGGCACAGGCCGGGGCGGTGTTCGGCCGCGACGGCGCGGGGATGGACGGCTTCGACCCGTCCACCCTCAACCTGCCGGCGGGCTTCGAGAAGTACCTCAAGGACCGCTGAGTCGCCCGCTGCCCGGTCGCGGCGCGCCGGGTGTGCACCGGCCCGCCCGATCTGGCAGAATGGCACGGTACTGAGCGTGAGCCCGGACGACCCTCTATCCTCCGCTGCGCTCCGTTCCGTGTGCCAGGTCGTCGACGCCCGCTGCCCCCACGCGGCGTCGTGCCCCGGCCCCCCAGATCCACTGAAGGAGAACCACACTCGTGGCTGTCAAGATTCGTCTGAAGCGGTTCGGCAAGATCCGCGCCCCGTTCTACCGCGTCGTCGTCATGGACTCGCGCACCCGCCGCGATGGCCGTGCCATCGAGGAGATCGGCAAGTACCACCCCACCGAGGAGCCCTCGTTCATCGAGATCGACTCGGAGCGCGCCCAGTACTGGCTCTCCGTCGGCGCCCAGCCGACCGAGCAGGTCGCCGCGCTGCTGAAGGTCACCGGTGACTGGCAGAAGTTCAAGGGCGAGTCGGGCGCCGAGGGCACCCTGAAGTCCAAGTCCGAGAAGGAGGCCTTCGTGGCCCCCGAGAAGGGCTCGGTCATCCTGCCGGAGGAGCCGAAGCAGGAGGAGGCCCCGGCCGAGTCCGAGCAGGCCGCCGAGGCTCCGGCCGAGGAGGCCGCTGAGGCGCCGGCCGAGGACGCCGAGAAGTCCGAGTGACCATGCTGACCGAGGCCCTCGAGCACCTGGTGCGCGGCATCGTGGACACGCCCGAGGCGGTCCGCGTGGACGCCCGCTCCCAGCGGCGCGGCGACATGCTGGAGGTCCGCGTGGCCCCCGAGGACCTGGGTCGCGTGATCGGCCGCCAGGGTCGCACCGCCACCGCGCTGCGCACCGTGCTGGACGGCCTGGCCGGCCACCCCGTCCGCGTGGACGTGGTGGAGACCGACCGCCGCTCCTGACGGCCCGTGACGCACGGCCCGCCCGCCCCTCACCGGGCCGGCGGGCCGTCGTCGTCTGCGGCCCCGCCCCCTCCCGCCACCGACCGTCCCACCCAGGAGAGCCCATGAGTCCCGCAGCCCAGGACGACCTCGTCCGCGTCGCCCGCATCGGCAAGCCGCACGGCATCCGCGGCGAGGTGACCGTGCAGGTCTTCACCGACGACCCGGACGCCCGCTTCGCCCCCGGCGAGCGCCTCGTGGTGCGCGACGGCGCCCCGGGCCTTCCGGCGGAGCTCACCGTCACCCGGGCCCGGTGGAACAAGCAGATCCTCGTGGTCGGCTTCGGCGAGTCGCCGGACCGCAACGTCGCCGAGACCCTGCGCGGCGCCCAGCTGTTCGCCGTTCCCGCCGCGCCCGAGGAGTCCGACGAGTGGTACGAGGAGGACCTCGTGGACCTCGAGGTGCGGGTCGAGGGCGAGCGCGTCGGCGTCGTCACGGCCCTGACCACCGGGGCGGTCCAGGATCTGCTGCACGTCGCGTTGGACGGCGTCGAGGAGGAGGCCCTGGTGCCCTTCGTCGAGGAGATCGTCCCGGAGATCGACCCCGAGGCCGGCGTGCTCGTGCTGACCCCGCCGCCGGGGCTGCTCGAGCTCGCCACCGGCGTCGACGAGGACGCCGCAGACGGGCCCGCCGTGGCACGCCCCGCCGATGCGGATGCGGAGGACTGAGCGGTGCGCTTCGACGTCGTCACGATCTTCCCCGAGTACCTCGCGGTGCTCGACGTCTCGCTGCTGGGCCGTGCCCGCCGCGAGGGCCTCGTGGACGTGCACGTCCACGACCTGCGCGACTTCACCTCCGACCGGCACCGCACCGTGGACGACACGCCCTACGGTGGCGGCGCCGGCATGGTGATGAAACCGGAGCCGTGGGCGCTCGCGCTCGAGCACGTGGCGGCCCAGGGGCCCGTGTCACCGGCCCCCGCCGAGTCGTCGTCGGCGGAGCCGGGGGACCGCCCCGTGCTGCTCGTGCCGACGCCCTCGGGGGAGCGCTTCACCCAGCGGTTCGCCCGGGAACTGGCGGGCCGGGAGCACGTGGCGATCGCGTGCGGCCGCTACGAGGGGATCGACGAGCGCGTCTTCGGCTGGGCCGAGGAGCTCTTCGAGGTGCGGCTGGTCTCGCTGGGCGACTACGTGCTCAACGGCGGCGAGGTCGCGGCGCTGGCGATGATCGAGGCCGTCGGCCGCCTCGTGCCGGGCGTCGTGGGCAACCCGGCCTCGCTCGTCGAGGAGTCCCACGAGGACGGCCTGCTGGAGTACCCGGTCTACACCAAGCCCGCGGACTGGCGGGGCCGTGCGGTGCCGCCCGTGCTGCTCTCGGGCGACCACGGCAAGGTCGCGGCCTGGCGTCGGGCCCAGCAGGAGGAGCGCACGCGCGAGCGGCGACCGGACCTGTGGGCGGCGTACGACTCCGAGGACTGACCCGCCGCGCCCGACGGGCCGGAGGGGCGTCGCGACGTCGTCGGCTGTGGCATAATGGGTCCTCGTGTCCGCCGGACGCCCGACCTGCCACAGGGGGCGCGCGTCAACGGATCGGACCCCGGGACCGCACCCCACGTGCGGAGCCCGGCCCTCGGCTCGGGACCCGGCCCCCTCGTCATGCGGACGTGGACGGGCCGTGCGCCCGCATACCACGCGGTTGACCTGTGGCATCCGCCAGGAGAGACGACATGCACATTCTCGACTCGTTCGACAAGAAGACGCTGCGCGACGACATCCCGGAGTTCGCCCCCGGCGACACCGTCAAGGTGCACGTGAACATCATCGAGGGCAAGACCGCCCGCGTCCAGGTGTTCCAGGGCTACGTCATGGGCCGTCAGGGCTACGGCGTGCGCGAGACCTTCCGCGTCCGCAAGGTGTCCTTCGGCATCGGCGTGGAGCGCGTGTTCCCGGTGCACTCCCCGGTCATCGACAAGATCGAGGTCGTCACCAAGGGCGACGTGCGCCGCGCGAAGCTGTACTACATGCGCGACCGCCACGGCAAGGCCGCCCGCATCCGCGAGAAGCGCGCCGACGCCAAGTGATCATCCCGGTCGGCCCCGCCGACCGGTGATCGACCCATGCGCACCTCGGAGCCCCGTGACCCCCGCCGGTCACGGGGCTCCGTCGCGTCCGGGGCCGGCTCCTCCTCGGGCCCGACGGCGGCCCCCGCCTCCGGCACGAGCCGCTGGTGGGCGTGGCTCGGCCTGACCGTGGTGGCCGCCGTCGTGGTGGCCGCGGTGCTGCGAGCCCTCACCGGCCCCGTCTACCTCATCCCCTCCGGGTCGATGGAGCCGACCCTGCAGCCCGGCGACCGCGTGCGGGTGGACGCCGCCGCGGCCGGCGGGCAGGGCCTGCACCACGGCGACGTGGTGGTGTTCGACGGCGCCGGCAGCCTGGCGCCGTACCGTTCGGCCGGATCGCTCGAGCGCGGCCTCGAGGACGTCGCCCGGTGGTGGGGCGTCGGCGCGGCCGAGGACGTCTTCGTCAAGCGCGTGCTGGCCCTGCCGGGGGACCGCCTCGAGTGCTGCGCCCCGGACGGCCGGCTGCTGCGCAACGGCGAGCCGCTGGACGAGCCGTATCTCGGCAGGCCCGTGACCGCAGACGAGCCGGCCGCGGCGGGGACCTGGTCCTTCGAGGTGCCCGACGGGCGCATGGTCGTCCTGGGCGACCACCGCGCCGCCTCCCGGGACTCCCGCGCACTGCTGGGCGCCCCCGGCGGCGGGCTGATCCCGCTCGAGCGGGTCGAGGGCCGGGCCGCGGAGGTCGTGTGGCCCCTGTCCCGCCGCGGGACCATGGACGCCCCCTCCGGGGACACGCCGTGACGGGGCGCCGCACCGCGCTGATCGCGGCCGCCGTGACCGTGCTCGCCTGCGTGCTGGCGTGGGCCTTCCTGGCGCGCATGTACGCCATCCCGTCCTCGTCCATGGAGCCCGGGCTGCGGGCCGGCGACCGCGTGGTCGCCACGCTGCTCACCCCCGATCCGTTCCCGGTGCGCCGCGGTGACGTGGTGGTGTTCGAGGACACGAAGGGCTGGCTGCCCGGGGGCGGCCACGTGATCAAGCGGGCCGTCGGGCTGCCGGGGGACATCGTCTCCTGGACGCCCGGCGAGGAGACGCTGCGCGTGAACGGGGTGCCCGTGGAGGAGCCGTACCTCGCGCCGGGGGAGACGCCCGCGCAGGAGGCGTTCGAGGTGACCGTCCCCGCGGGGCGGCTGTGGGTGCTCGGCGACCATCGCTCGGCGTCGGCGGACTCCCGCGCGCACCGCGCCGGGCCCGGGGGCGGGTTCGTGGCCCTCGACGACGTGGTGGGCCGCGCCCGGTTCGTGGTCTGGCCGCTGGACCGGGTCGGCGGCGCCGGCGCCGACCCCGACGCGTTCGCCGCCGTGCCGGACGCGCCCGTGCCGGAGGCTCGCACGTGACCGTCCGTCGGGGCGGCGGCCGGCCGACGGTGCGCGCCGGTCTGGACGTCGAGGCGGGGCTGGCCGCGCCGGTCCTCGCCGCGCGGGGAGTGGACCGGGTGCTGGTGGCGGGCATGGACGAGGTGGGCCGGGGCGCGCTGGCCGGGCCCGTCGTCGTCGGGGTGTGCGCCGCGTGGCTGCCCGCCGCGGGGCAGATCCCTCCGGTGCGCGACTCCAAGGCGCTCACGGACCGACGCCGGCGCGCCCTGGTCCCGCAGATCGAGGACTGGGCGGCCGGGGTGGCGCTCGGGGAGGCCGGCCCCGCGGAGATCGACGCGCTCGGGATCTCGGCGGCCCTCGGCCTCGCCGGGCGCCGGGCGTGGGCGGCGCTGTGCGCCGCGGTGGGGCAGGAGCCGGTCGCCCTCGTGCTCGACGGCCGGGACGACTGGCTGAGCCGCTCCGATCCCGACGCCGGCCCCGCGCCCGCGCCGCGCCCGCTGCCGCCCGAGCCCACGATGCTGGTGCGGGCCGAGGACCGGTGCGCGACGGTGGCGGCCGCATCGATCGCCGCGAAGGTGGCCCGCGACGACGTCATGATCGCCCTCGACGCGGCGCACCCGGGGTACGGATGGGCCGGGAACAAGGGGTACGGCTCAGCCGCGCACCGGGCCGCCCTGGCCGAGCGCGGGGCGAGCGAGCAGCACCGGCGCAGCTGGAACCTCGGGCTGCCGGGCGCGCCCGCGCAGGCGCCGCCCACGCTGTTCGACTGAGCCCCCGGGGCCGGGCGAGGCCGCCCGTTCGACGTGCGACCCCCGGACGGGGGAGGATGGAGGCCGTGCGTGCCCGGACTGTCGCGGGTGCGCGGCGAACACTGAGGAGGCATGTCATGAGCGCAGACGACGTCGAGGACTTCGAGGCCGAGGCCGAGCTGCTGCTCTACCGCGAGTACCGGGACGTGGTGGGCCTGTTCCGCTACGTCGTGGAGACCGAGCGGCGCTTCTACCTCGCCAACGACGTGCGGCTGACGCCCCGCCAGGCGGACGGGGACGTGTTCTTCGAGATCCTGCTCGAGGACGCCTGGGTGTGGGACGTGTACCGCACGCAGCGGTTCATCAAGCGCGTGAAGGTGCTGACCTTCAAGGACGTGAACATCGAGGAGCTGCCCACCGAGGACCTGACGGTCCCGCCGGACGGCCAGCTGCCGAGCTGACCCACCCCTGAGCGGTCCAGAGGACGGGACGCCGACGTCCACTCCTGCACAGGCGTCCGGCCCCGCACAATCCCCGCCGCCGCCCACCCCGCGGCCTCGCCCGGGACCACCCTGGTGCCCAGGAGGTGGTCGGGATGACGGGGACCGCGGAACAGATCGGGGCGCAGCCGCCCGGAGAGAGGCGCGCCAGCCGCGCGCACACGGCGCTGGGCCGGTTCGGTGAGGACGCCGCCGCGCGCTGGCTCGCCGAGCGCGGCTACGTGATCGCCGACCGCAACTGGCGGGGCGAGGCCGGAGAGCTGGACATCGTGGCCCACCACGCCGGCTGGTGGGTGGGCGTCGAGGTGAAGACCCGCTCGGGCCTGGCCTTCGGCGATCCGTTCGAGTCGATCGACCGGCGCAAGCTCACCCGGCTGCACCGCCTCACCGCGGCGTGGGTGCGGGCCCACGCCGCGGACCGCCGGGGAACGCCCTGGCGCGTCGACGCCGTCGCCGTGCTGGTGCCGCGCACGGGAGGGATCCGCTTCGATCTGCTGCAGGACGTGCGGCCGTGAGCGGCATCGGACGCACCCGCTCCATCACCCTGGCGGGTCTGCGCGGGGAGGTCGTGCACGTCGAGGCGGACATCGCCCAGTCCCTGCCCGGGTTCACCCTCCTCGGCCTGCCGGACCAGGCGCTGCAGGAGAGCCGGGATCGCATCCGCTCCGCCGCGCGCAACGCCGGACTGCCCCTGACCCGGCGGCACCTGACCGTGAACCTGCTGCCGGCGGGGGTGCACAAGCGGGGCGCCTGCCACGACCTGGCGATCGTCCTGGCGGCCTACGCCGCGGACGGGCGGGTGCGGAACGTCGAGGGACCCGTGTTCCTGGCCGAGCTCGGCCTCGACGGCGCCCTGCACCGCTCGCCGGAGACCGTGGCGATGGTGATGGCCGCCGTCGACGCGGGGTGCTCCGAGGTGGTCGTCGCCGAGGATGCGGAGGCCGAGGCCCGACTGGTCCCCGGCGCCGAGGTCCGCGGCTTCGCCCATCTGCACGACGTCATCCGCGCCTTCGGCGGGGAACCGGACGGAGAGCCGCCCCACCGCCCGGCCCGACGGCAGGTGACAGCCCCGGAACCGGAGCCGGCCCGTGCGGTGCCCGACCTCGCCGAGGTCGCCGGACAGGCCGAGGCCCGGTTCGCGCTGGAGGTCGCCGCTGCCGGCGCCCACCACCTGCTGCTCATGGGCGCCCCGGGGGCGGGCAAGACCATGCTCGCCGAGCGCCTGCCCGGAATCCTGCCGCCCCTGGACCGGCGCACCGCGCTCGAATGCGCTGCCCTGCGCTCTCTCCGCGGCGGCGACGCCCGTGTCCGGCGCAGGGGCGGGACGTCCCAGGGGTTCGACGGTGACATCGACCGGACCCCGCCGTTCGAGGCACCCCACCACTCGGCGTCCCGCTCGGCCCTCGTGGGCGGCGGCAGCGGCCTCGCCCGGCCGGGGGCGGCCTCCCTCGCCCACGGCGGCGTGCTGTTCCTGGACGAGGCCCCCGAGTTCGAACGGCGCACCCTCGAGGCGCTGCGCCAGCCCCTCGAGTCCGGGGAGGTGCTGCTGCACCGGGCCCTCGGCGCCGTCGTCTACCCGGCCCGGTTCCAGCTCGTGCTGGCCGCCAATCCCTGCCCGTGCGGCAAGGGCGGTGGCACGGGCGTCGAGTGCCGGTGCAGCGTGCCCGAACGCCGCCGCTACGCCCAGCGGCTCTCCGGGCCGCTGCTGGACCGCGTCGACCTGCAGGTCACCGTGCGGCCCGTCGAAGCGCGGCAGCTCACGGGGGCGCCCGCGTCCGAGACCACGTCGCAGGTGGCCGCCCGGGTCGCCGCGGCCGCCGACCGCCAGGCCCGGCGCTGGGCCACCGCCGCCGAGCGCGGGCTCGCCCCGTCCGGGCTGCGCCGCAACGCGCACGTCCCCGCCGGGGTGCTGCGGCACGGCCCGTACGCCGTGCCCCGGGCGGCCCGCCGGCCCGCGGACGACGCCGTCGACCAGGGCCTGCTGAGCGCGCGCGGCCACGCCCGCGTCCTGCGCCTCGCCTGGACCCTGGCAGACCTGCGCGGCGCCGAACGGCCCGCACCCGAGGACACCGACGTGGCACTCACGCTGCGCCACCAGAACGAGGAGGACGCATGACCACCTACGTCACCCCGGCGGCAGACCACGTCGCCGGGCCGCGCCGGCCGGACGCCGCCCGGCTCGCCCGCGCCGCCCTGACCCGGCTGGTCGAGCCCGGGGACGCGCTCGCGGTGCAGACCGTCACGGCGCTGGGGCCGGAGCGGGCGCTCGCCCTGCTCACGGGCCGGGAGACGATCCAGCCCGCCGAGCGCGATCTGCTCGCCGATCTCGCCGGCGCGCCCGACACGCTGCCCCGGCGCTGGGCCGCGGGGCTGGCCCGCTGGGCGCCCCGGGCCGCCCGGCTGGAGCCGGAGCGTGACCTCGTGACTCTGCACCGGCTCGGGGGAGGCCTGCTGATCCCCGAGGACGACGCCTGGCCCGCCGCCCTGGCGGACCTGGGCGAGGAGGCGCCCCTGGGCCTGTGGTTCCGCGGCTCCGGAACGCTGCCTCCCGCGGACCGGATGCTCGCCGTCGTCGGCAGCCGGGAGGCGACCGCGTACGGACGGACCGTGACCGCCCGCTGCGCCGCCCACGCCGTCCAGCAGGGCGCGTGCGTGATCTCCGGCGGTGCGTACGGCATCGACGGCGCCGCCCACCGGGCCGCGCTGCAGGCGCCCGCCGCACCGGAAGACGCGGCGGATCGCGACGGCGTCCCGCCCACGGTGGCGGTGCTGGCCGGCGGCCTCGACCGGTTCTACCCGGCCGGCCACGAGGACCTGCTTCGCGCGGTGATGGCCGCCGGGCTGCTCGTGTCCGAGATGCCGCCCGGTGCGAGTCCCACGCGGTACCGGTTCCTGCAGCGCAACCGGGTCATCGCCGCGCTCGCGGGGGCCGTGCTGGTGGTCGAGGCGCGCTGGCGGTCGGGAGCGCAGAACACGGCGGGCCACGCGTTCGGCCTCGGCCGCGAGGTGGGCGTGGTCCCCGGCCCCGTGACCTCGCCCAGCTCCGCCGGCTGCCACCGTCTGCTGCAGGAGAGCCCCGCCCGTCTCGTGACCACCGAGCAGGAGGCCCTCGCCCTGCTCGGTCAGGGGCCCGCCCGGAGCGGCGGCGCGGGCGGGAGGGCCTCTACCCGGGCAGCTCCCGAGCCCGCCGCGCGGCCCACCGACGGGCTCACGATGGAGGAGGCCCTCGTCCACGAGGCGCTGCCCCTGCGCCAGGCGGTGCCCGTGGATCGGATCACCGTCAGCGCCGGGCTCGCGCTGCCCACCGTCCTGGCCTGCCTGTCCCGGCTGCAGCGGGCGGGCCTGGCCGAACGGGTCGAGGACCGGTGGCGGCGGGGATGACCTCCGGCCGCGTGCTCCCGGGCGGCGCCGCCCTGGGGCGGATGGCAGAGTGGGGGGATGGCCCCGTCGTCCTCCGCCCGTCCCGCCCCGGTCCCGCGCGCCCCCTCGCCCCGGGACACGGCCTGGCTCGAGGCGTTCGAGGAGCACCTGCGCCACGAGCGGAACCGCAGCCCCCAGACCGTGCGCGCGTACCTCGCCGATCTGCGCGCCCTCATCGACCACGTCGCCGGCACAGCCGGCACCTCGGGGACGCCCGCAGCGGACGACGACGCCCCCGCCCGCCACGCGCCCAGCGCACCGGACGTCCTCGCCGAGCTGGACATCGAGGACCTGCGCGGCTGGCTGGCGGCCATGAGCGGGGCCGGCCTCGCCCGCGCGACCCTGGCCCGCCGGGTGGCCGCCATCCGCACCTTCACGGCCTGGCTGCGCCGGGAGGGCCTGCGCTCGGACGACCCCGCCCTGCGGCTGCGCTCGCCCCGACCCGAGGGGACGCTGCCCCACGTGCTCCAGGAGCAGCAGGCGAGGCGGCTCCTCGCGGCCGCCCAGGAGCGTGTGGACGACGCCGCCGCGGGCGACGATCCCGTCGCCCACGCGCTGGCCCTGCGGGACGCCGCCCTGCTCGAGCTGCTCTACGCCACCGGCGCCCGGGTGGCCGAACTCTCCGCCCTCGACGTGGACGACCTCGAGGCCGGCCGCGGCGTCGTCCGGCTGACCGGCAAGGGCGACCGGCAGCGCACCGTCCCCTACGGCGCACCCGCGGGCCGCGCCCTCCAGGCGTGGCAGCGGCTCGGTCGCCCCCGCCTGGCCCGGCCGGACTCCGGCCCCGCCCTCTTCCTCGGCGCGCGCGGCGGCCGGCTGGGGGTGCGCCAGGCGCGCACCGTCGTCGACCGGGCGCTCGAGGGCCTGGGGGACACCGCGGCCCGCGGGCCGCACGCGCTGCGCCACACGGCCGCGACCCACCTCCTCGACGGCGGCGCCGACCTGCGCAGCGTGCAGGAGCTGCTGGGGCATGCGTCCCTGCGCACCACGCAGGTCTACACGCACGTCTCGATCGATCGCCTCCGCGAGGGCTACCGGCAGGCCCACCCACGCGCCTGACGCCTCCCCGGAGCACCCCCGGCCCGTCCCCTGCGCCGCCACGACACGCAGGGCGCCGCGCCGCCTCGTTGCCGGCCCGGCATCCCTGGTGCACAATGGCCCCAGGATCCACCGGAGCCGCGACGTGGTCGTAGGGGAAGACGCACCGCATCGCACACCCGGAGGCATCCATGACCAGCACCCATACCCGCGGCGTGGTCCACATCCTCTCCGCCCCCACCGCCCTCTGCCCCCACGTGGAGTGGGCGCTGAGCTCCGTGCTCGGCCCCGCGACCTCGGTGGAGTGGGAGGGTCAGCCGGTCGCGCCCGGCCAGCACCGCGCCGAGGTGCACTGGACGGCGCGCGCCGGCACCGGCGCGCGTCTGGCCTCCGCCCTGCGTGGCTGGCCGCACCTGCGCTTCGAGATCACGGAGGAGCCGTCCGCCGGGGTCGACGGCTCGCGCTGGTCCCACACCCCGGACCTCGGCATCTTCCACGCCACCACGGACGTCTCCGGCAACATCATGGTCTCCGAGAACCGCATCCGGTACGCCTACGAGGCCGGCGCGGGCGACCCCAGCGTGCTGATGCACGAACTCTCCCTCGCGCTCGGCGAGGCCTGGGACGATGAGCTCGAGCCGTTCCGGCTGGCCGCCGCCCACGCCAACGTGCGCTGGCTGCACCGCGCCGTCTGAGCCTTCGCCCGGCCGGCGGCGCTCCGGCTCAGACGCTGCGGAACACGGCCACCGCGTTGTGGCCGCCGAACCCGAACGAGTTCTTCACTGCCACGCGCGGCCCCTCGGGCAGGCGGGCGGGGGAGCCGGTGACCACGTTCAGCGGGATCTCCGGGTCCTGGTGGTCCAGGTTGATGGTCACGGGCGCCTGGCCGTGGTGCACGGCGAGCACCGAGAGGATCGACTCGATCGCGCCGGAGGCGCCCAACAGGTGGCCGGTCTGGGACTTCGTGGCCGAGACCTGCACCTGCTCCAGGTGATCCCCGAACACGGCCCGCATGGCCAGGTACTCCGGCGCGTCGCCCTTCGGTGTGGACGTCGCGTGGGCGTTCACGTGGCACACGTCCTCGGGGGTGATGTCGGCCGACCTCAGTGCGGCGCGCATCGCACGGGTCGCGCCCAGGCCCTCGGGCTCGGGTGCGGTGATGTGGTGGGAGTCGGAGCTGACGCCCGCGCCGGCCAGCTCGGCGTAGATGCGGGCGCCGCGGGCCTTCGCGTGCTCCTCCGACTCGATCACCATGACGCCGGCGCCCTCGCCGAGGACGAAGCCGTCGCGGTCCACGTCGTAGGGGCGGGACGCGGCCTGCGGGTCGTCGTTGCGCTTGGACAGCGCCTGCATCGCGGCGAACGCGGCCATCGGCAGCGGGTGCACGGCGGCCTCGGCGGCGCCGCAGATCACGACGTCGGCCTGGCCGGAGCGGACGAGCAGCAGCGCGGTCTCGAGCGCCTCGGTGCCGGCGGCGCACGCGGACACCACCGTGCGGGCGCCGGCACGGGCGCCGAACTCGAGGGAGAGCGCGCCGGCGGCGCCGTTGGGCATGAGCATCGGGACGGTCATGGGCAGCACGCGGCGCGGGCCGCGCTCGCGCAGGGTGTCCCAGCCGTCCAGGAGGGTCCACACGCCGCCGATGCCGGTGCCGAAGGCCACGGCGAGCCGGTCGCCGTCGACCTCCGCGCCCTCGAGGCCGGCGTCCTTCCAGGCCTCGCGCGCGGCGACGGTCGCCATCTGGGTGGCCGGGTCCTGGCGCTTCTGCTCCACCTTGGAGAGGACCTCGGAGGTGGGCACGGTCAGCTCGGCCGCGAAGGTGACGGGCAGCTCGTACTTCTCCACCCAGTCGTGCTCCATGGTGCGCGCACCGGAGACGCCCTGCAGGGCGTGGGACCAGAAGGTGGGCACGTCGCCGCCGATGGGCGTGGTGGCGCCGAGGCCGGTGATCACTGCGGTGCGGGTCATGGGTCTGCTGCCTCTGGGTCTCGAGTGGGGATCGGGCGGAGGGGTGTCGTCGGCACGACGCGCGGCGCGCGCCGGGGTGCCGGAAGTCGAGGGTGTCGGGCGCCGGGGGCGCTCACACGCCCCCGGCGCTCACCGAGGGGACGGGGCGGGCCGGGCCCGCCGCCGTCGTGGGCCGATCAGGCCTGGGCGCCGTCGATGAAGTCGACGGCGTCCTGGACGGTCTTGAGGTTCTTGACCTCCTCGTCCGGGATCTTCACGCCGAACTTGTCCTCGGCGTTGACCACGATGGTCATCATCGAGATCGAGTCGATGTCCAGATCGTCCGTGAAGGACTTCTCCGGCTGCACCTCGGCGGTGTCGAGGCCGGTCTCCTCGTTCACGATCTCGGCGAGGCCGGCGAGGATCTCTTCCTTGGAAGCCATGGGGCGTCTCCTTCGGTAGGGGTGTGGGGTGTACGTGGACAGTGAATCAGACGGCGCCGCCTCAGGGGAGACGGACCACCTGGGCGCCGTAGACCAGCCCGGCGCCGAAACCGATCTGCAGGGCCAGGCCGCCGGAGAGCTCGGGGTTCTCCTCCAGCAGACGGTGCATGGCCAGCGGGATGGACGCGGCCGACGTGTTGCCGGCGTCCGCGATGTCCCGGGCCACGACGACGGACTCCGGCAGCTTCAGCTGCTTGGCGAACTCGTCGATGATCCGCATGTTGGCCTGGTGCGGGATGAACGCGGCGAGGTCCTCGGGCTCCACGCCCGCGGCGTCGAGGGCCTCGCGGGCCACCTTCGCCATCGACCACACGGCCCAGCGGAAGACGGAGGGCCCGTCCTGGCGCAGCGTGGGCCAGAGCATCCCCTCCGCGCCGGTGATCGCCGAGGCGTCGCCCGTGGTGCGGGCGTGCTCCACGGCATCGCGCAGCTCCAGCTGCGAGTGCGTCATGGAGATCGTGGACCAGCGCTCCCCGTCCGAACCCCACACCGAGGGGGAGATGCCCGGCTCGTCCGCGGCCGACACGATCACGGCGCCCGCGCCGTCGCCCAGCAGGAAGGAGATGGAACGGTCCGTGGGATCCACGACGTCGGAGAGGCGCTCGACGCCGACCACGAGCACGTGCCGCGCGGTGCCGGAGCGCACGAGCGCGTCGGCCTGGGCCACGCCGTAGCAGTAGCCGGCGCACGCGGCGGAGACGTCGTAGGCGGGCGCCGGGGTGGCGCCGATCTCGTGCGCCACGAGGGCCGCGGCCGAGGGGGTGGCGTGCGGGAAGGTGACGGTCGAGACGATCACGGCGTCCAGGTCCGAGCCCTGCAGGCCGGCCCGCTCGAGGGCCTCCCGGGCGGCGCCCACGGCCATGACGGGCACGGTCTCCTCCGCCGTGGCGCGCTGGCGCGTGACGATGCCGGTGCGCTGGCGGATCCACTCGTCCGACGAGTCGATGGGGCCGATGAGGTCCTCGTTCGGGACCAGGTTCGCCGGGTGGTAGGCGCCCACGGCCACGATGCGGCTGGCCGCGGGGCGCTCGTGCTGCTTCAGGGTGACGGTCATGGTGCCTCTCTCTGCCGGGCGGTGCGCGGGGTTCAGGCCGAGTGCTCGGCCAGGAACGCCCGCGCGGCGTCCAGGTCCTCGGGGGTCTTCACGGCGAGCTGCGCTGTGCCCTTGAGGCCGCGCTTGGCCAGTCCGGTCAGTGTGCCACCGGGCAGCAGCTCCAGGACCCCCGTGACCTGCCGCGCGGCCATGGTCGCCATGCACAGGTCCCAGCGGACCGGGCGGGTGACCTGGTCCACGATCCGGGCGAGCACGTCCGTGCCGGACTCGACGGTCTCGCCGTCCCGGTTGGACAGCAGGGGCAGGCGCGGGTCCGAGGGGGAGAGGCCGGCGACGTGGGTCGCGAGGTCGTCCACGGCGGGGCGCATGTGCTCCGTGTGGAACGCACCGGCCACCTTGAGCGGGATCACGCGGGCGCGGGCGGGGGCGGACCCGGCGAGCGCGCCGAGGGCCTCCGCTGGGCCGGCGGCGACGATCTGGCCGGCGCCGTTGACATTGGCGGGCGTCAGGCCCGCCGCCTCGATGGCCGCGAGGACCTCGTCCTGGTCCCCGCCCACGACGGCGGCCATGCCCGTGGGCGTGGCCGCGGCGGCCCGGGCCATGCCGGCGGCGCGCACGCGCACCAGGGAGAGGGCCTCGGCGGGGGACAGCACGCCGGTGACGGCGGCCGCGGTGATCTCGCCCACGGAGTGGCCGGCCACGACGGTCGACTCCGGTGCGGCGGCATCCGCCTCGAGGGCCGCGGCGGCCACGAGGCCGGCCGCCACGATCAGCGGCTGGGCGACGGCGGTGTCCTTGATGGTCTCCTCGTCCGACTCAGTGCCGTGGCGGATCAGGTCCACGCCCGCGGCGTCGGAGAGGGATGCGAGCAGGTCGCGGGTCCCGTCCAGCTCGAGCCAGGGGGCGAGGAAGCCGGGCGTCTGGGACCCCTGTCCGGGGCACACGATGGCAAGCATTGCTCCATCGTGTCAGGATCGGCCGCCAGCCCGGGCAGATCGCGCCACGAAGCACGGCGAGTGGGTTTGGAGGGTTTCTACAAGTGGGGGGGCGCCGCCCCGGCTCAGTCCGAGCCTGTCCCGGTCGTCGGCCGCGCCCCCGCGAGCCGGCCCAGGGTGATCGCGGTCTGCAGGACGTACGCGTCGCGAGGGACCAGCGGGTCCCAGCCGGTCACCTCGGCCACCCGCTTGAGGCGGTACCGCACGGTGTTCGCGTGGACGAACAGCTCGCGGGCCGTGCCCTCGAGCGAGTGGCCCAGCGCGCCGTACGCGTCCACGGTCTCCAGCAGGGAGGTGCCGGCGTCGGCCAGGGGCGTGAACACCCCGTCCACGAGGGCCTCCCGGGCCGTGGGGTCGCCCAGCAGCGCCCGCTCGGGCAGCAGGTCCTCCGCCGGGGTGGGCCGGCTCGCCCGGGGGTGGGCGGCCGCGGCGCTGAGCCCGGCGAGGGTGTGCCGCGCCGAGACGTGCGCCGAGACCAGCGAGTCCACGACGGGTCCCACGATCACCGGTCCCGGCGCGAACCAGGGCGCGAGCGCCTCGCCCACCGCCCGCGCGTCCCGCACCGAGCCGACCACGAGGACGAGCCGTTCGGACTGCACGCCCACGAGCAGGTCGCAGTCGAGCCTCGCCGCGGCCCGCCGCAGGTCCGGGATGAACGCGGGCTTGTCCTGCCCCGGGGCGAGACCCGCCATGACCATCACGTCGTGGTCCCCACGCCAGCCCAGCGCGGTGGCCCGGTGCCGGATCTCGTCCGGGTCCTGCCCGCGCAGCACCGCGTCCAGCAGGACCGACTCGAGCCGCGAGTCCATCGCTCCGCGCATCTCCGCGGCCCGGGCGTACACGTCTGCGAGCGCGAACGCGACCTCGCGCGAGTAGTGGAGGATGTGCTCGCGGACGGGCGCCTGGTCGCGCTCGGCCAGCAGCTCCGGCACCCGCGTCTCGACGACGTCCACCATCGTCCGGATGAGCTGGAGGGCCCGCTGCAGCGAGATCGCCCGGGTGAGATCGGTGGGCGCGGGCCCGAAGACGTCCTGCAGGACGTGGCCCGTGGAGGTGGGCCGCTCGAACCACGTGAGGAAGCCCTGCAGGGCGCGCTGGGCCACGAGCCCGAGGGCGCTGCGCTCGTCCGGGGTGAGTCGGCGGTACCAGGGCAGGGTGGCGTCCAGCCGCTGCAGCACCGCCGTGTTCAGGGCCCCCAGGTGGCTCCTGAGGCGGGCCAGCCCGTCGGTGCTCACGGGGCGAGGGGCGGCGGGGCGGGGCTCGGGCATGCGCTTCATCCTAGGCGCGTGTTGTGGGGTTCCTACAGCGACGACGCCGGCCGCTCGCCTCCCTGGCGGAGGCGAGCGGCCGGCGTCGGGACGGGAGGGCGTCGGCCTCCCCGCGGCATGCGGGTCAGGCGTCGCCGCCCGCGATGCCGGTGGTGCCGGCGTTGACGTCGTCCAGGCGGTACTTCTCGTGCGCCTTCGCGGCCGTGCCCCGCTCGACCTCGCCCTCCTCCTCGAGGAGCTGCAGCGCGCGGACCACCATCGAGTGAGTGTCGATGAGGAAGTACCGACGGGCGGCGGCGCGGGTGTCCGCGAAGCCGAACTCGTCGGCGCCGAGCGCCGAGAAGCGGTTCGGCACGAACGGGCGGATCTGGTTCGTCCACGAGGTGGAGTAGTCCGAGGTGGCCACGATCGGGCCCTCGGCCCCCTGCAGCGCCTGCGTCACGTAGGGCACGCGCGGGGTGGCGGACGGGTCCTTCAGGGCGTCCTTCTCCGCCGCGACGGCGTCGCGGTACAGCTCGTTGTAGGAGGTTACCGACCACACGGAGGCGTTCACGCCCCACTCCTCGGAGAGGATCCGCTGGGCGTCGAGCGCCCACGGCACGGAGACGCCGGAGCCCAGGAGCTGGACCTTCGGGCCGTCGCCCTGGCCCTCGGAGAGACGGTAAATGCCCTTGAGCAGGCCCTCCACGTCGAGGCCCTCGGGCTCCTCGATGTGGGTGATCGGCTCGTTGTACACCGTGAGGTAGTAGATGACGTTGCGGACGTCGTCCCCGCGGTCGTGGTCGCCGTACATGTCCTCCAGGCCCTGGCGCACGATGTGGGCGATCTCGTACGAGTACGCCGGGTCGTAGTGCTTCACGGCCGGGTTCGTGGACGCCAGGACGGGGGAGTGACCGTCCATGTGCTGGGTGCCCTCGCCGGCGAGGGTGGTGCGCCCGGCGGTGGCGCCGATCATGAAGCCGCGCGCGAGCTGGTCGCCTGCGGCCCAGATGTTGTCCGCGGTCCGCTGGAAGCCGAACATCGAGTAGAAGATGTACACCGGGATCATCGGCTCGCCGTGCGTGGAGTACGCCGTGCCGATCGCGTTGAACGCCGCGGTGGCGCCGTCCTCGTTGATGCCGACGTGGTAGATCTTCCCCTGCGGGGACTCCTTGTAGGACAGGAACAGGTCCCGGTCCACGGACAGGTAGTTCTGGCCCTTGGGGTTGTAGATCTTCGCGGTCGGGAAGAACGAGTCCATGCCGAAGGTGCGGGCCTCGTCCGGGATGATCGGCACGAAGCGCGGTCCCATGTTCTTGTCCCGCATCAGGTCCTTGAGCAGGCGCACGAACGCCATGGTCGTGGCGGCCTGCTGCTTGCCCGATCCCTTGCGGGCCTGCTTGTACGCGGACTCCGGGGGCAGCGGGATCGCGTGGTAGTCGCTGCGCCGCTCCGGCACGAAGCCGCCCAGCTCCTTGCGCCGCTCCATCATGTACGTGATCTCCGGGGCGTCGGCGCCCGGGTGGTAGTACGGGATGTTGTACGGGTCCTTCTCGATCTGCTCGTCCGAGATCGGGATGCGGTGGCGGTCCCGGAACACCTTGAGGTCGTCCACCGTCAGCTTCTTCATCTGGTGCGTGGCGTTGCGACCCTCGAAGGACTTGCCCAGGCCGTAGCCCTTGATGGTGTGGGCCAGGATCACGGTGGGCTGGCCCTTGTGCTCCATGGCGGCCTTGTAGGCGGCGTACACCTTCTTGTAGTCGTGGCCGCCACGCTTGAGGCCCCAGATCTCGTCGTCGGTCATGTCCGCCACCATCTCCTTGGTGACGGAGGACCGGCCGAAGAAGTGGTCGCGCACGAAGCCGCCGGACTCGGCCTTGTAGGTCTGGTAGTCGCCGTCGAGCGTCTCGTTCATGATGCGCACGAGCTCGCCCTCGTCGTCGGCCTCGAGCAGCGGATCCCACTCGCGGCCCCACAGGACCTTGATGACGTTCCAGCCGGCGCCCCGGAAGTAGGACTCCAGCTCCTGGACGATCTTGCCGTTGCCGCGCACCGGCCCGTCGAGACGCTGCAGGTTGCAGTTGATGACGAAGGTGAGGTTGTCGAGCTTGTCGTTGGCCGCGATGTGCAGCTGGCCGCGCGACTCCGGTTCGTCCATCTCGCCGTCGCCGAGGAAGGCCCACACGTGCTGGTCGGAGGTGTCCTTGATGCCGTTGTTGTGCAGGTACCGGTTGGTCTGCGCCTGGAAGATGGCGTTCATCGGCCCCAGGCCCATGGACACGGTGGGGTACTGCCAGAAGTGCGGCATCATCCGCGGGTGCGGGTAGGAGGGCAGGCCGTGGCCCTGGCGGGACTTCTCCTGGCGGAAGCCGTCGAGGTCCTCCTCGGTCAGGCGGCCCTCGAGGAACGCGCGGGCGTAGTTGCCCGGCGAGGAGTGGCCCTGGAAGAAGATGTGGTCGCCGCCGCCCGGGTGGTCCTGGCCGCGGAAGAAGTGGTTCAGGCCCACCTCGTAGAGGGTCGCCTGGCCTGCGTAGGAGGAGATGTGACCGCCGACGCCGACGCCGTCGCGCTGGGCGCGCTGCACGAGGGCCATGGCGTTCCACCGCAGGTAGTTGCGGTAGCGGCGCTCGAGCTCCTCGTCGCCCGGGTACTCCGGCTCCTGGTCCGCCGGGATCGTGTTCACGTAGTCCGTGGTGGTCACGTAGGGCAGGGCGACGGACTGGGCGCTCGCGCGCTGCATGAGGGAGCGCATGATGTACTGCGCCCGCTCCGTGCCGCGCTCCTCGATGAGTCCGTCGAGGGACTCGATCCACTCCGACGTCTCCTGGGGATCCTTGTCCGGGAGCTGGTCGGTCAGACCGCTGCGGATCTGCGAGCTCTCTTCGGCTGCGCTCACGGTGCCTCCTGGTTCTCGTGCGGAGGGGTGCTCCGCGGTGGGCTGCGGGCAGACGATCCGGTCCGGGCCCGCGACGCCGAGCCGGGCGCGTCGCCCGGAGAGTGCGTCTGTTCCTCCCCAGAGTAGACCGGAGCCGCCGCGTCCGCCCGGCCGGAGGCCCCGGAACGGCGGCGTCCACGGCGTATGGTGGTCATCATCACCCGCTCGACGGCGCGGGCCGCAGTGCCCGCCACCATCAAGGAGGACCGGACACTATGCAGGCTGGGTCGACGCCGACCTCGACGGACAGCGCCCTGCTGGCGGAGCTCGCCCTCTCGAGGGGCGACCTGGTGCAGGAGTGGGGGTACGACGACGACGTCGACGTCACCTTCCGCGACGCGCTCGAGGACGCGCTCGGCGAGGAGCTGCTGACCGAGGACGACCAGGAGCCGGCGGACGCGGTCCTCTTCTGGTGGCGCGCGGACGACGGCGACGTCATGGATCTCGCGGACGCCCTCGTGGACGCCCAGCGCTCCCTCGATGCCGGCCCCGTCTGGATCATGACCCCCCGCAAGGGGCGCCCCGGCCACGTCAGCCCGGCGGACGTCGCCGAGGCCGCCTCCACCGCGGGCCTGCACGCCACCACCGGGGCCGGTGCCTCCGAGGACTGGGCCGCTCAGAAGCTCGTCCAGAAGCGCGGTGGCTGAGCCCCCGTCCGGCGGGACGCGGGGCGCCGACGTCGTCCCCGCGCTGCGCGACGACCACGGCCAGACGTGGCCGTGGCCGCCGACGCGCGGGCCCCAGGACGCCGCCGGGCCGCGGGGCACGTGGCTCGTCTTCCTGCCCGGGGCGTTCACGCCGGTGTGCACGGACGAGCTCGGCTGGATCGGGGCGCTCGCCGAGGACGTGGCGGTCGACGATGTGGCTGTCCGCGTGGTCTCGTGTGATGCCGCCCCCGTGCTGCGCCGCGTCCGCGAGGAGCTGGCACTGCCGGAGCCGCTCACCCTGCTCTCCGATTTCTGGCCCCACGGCGCGGCCTGCCGTGCCCTCGACGTCTTCGACGTGGAGACCGGGCGGCCCCGCCGCGTCTCCGTGCTGCTCGACGCGGACGGGGTCGAGGCCGCGCGCGTGGTCGCCGCCCCGGGACAGGCACGCACCCGGAGCGAGCACGAGGCGGCGACGCGCGACCTGCTCGCTCACCGGTAGCCTGGACGGACACCGGCACCTGTAGCTCAGTCGGTCAGAGCATCTCGTTTACACCGAGAGGGTCGGGGGTTCGAGTCCCTCCGGGTGCACCGATCGCGGGGCCATGACACGGCGTGACGCCGCGGCTCCGTCATGCCGACCGCCCGTCAGGCGCCTATGAGAGCATGCTCACCATCATGGGCTCCTCGTCAGCGTCCTCGCGCGCCTCCGCTCCGCCCTCGCGGTGGGCCGAGGTGCGCTCCGGCGTCGCCGTGACGCTGGGCGCCGGCCTCGGCCTGTTCCCCCTGGGCGTGGCCTTCGGGATGCTCGTGGTCCAGGCCGGGCTGCCCGCGTGGGTCGCACCCCTGTTCTCCGTGGTCGTGTTCGCCGGGTCCGTCGAGCTGCTGCTCGTCCCGCTGGTGGTGGCGGGCACGCCGCTGCTCACGATCGCCGTGACGGTGTTCCTCGTGAACTTCCGCCACGTGTTCTATGCGTTCAGCTTCCCGCTGCGCGTGGTCCGGGGGCGCCTCGCGCGGATCTACTCGATGGGTGCCCTGATCGACGAGGCCTACGCCATCGCCGCCGCCCGGCCCCGCGGCTGGACCGGCCCCCGACTGGTGGCCATGCAGGTCGCTTTGCAGGCGTACTGGGTGCTCGGGGGCCTCGCCGGGGTGGCCGTGGCCTGGCTGCTGCCCGGGCCGGTGGAGGGCCTGGAGTTCGCGCTCGTCGCCCTCTTCATCGTGCTCGCCATGGACGCCGCCCGCACACGCGCCCAGCTGCCCCTCGTGCTGGCGGCCGCGGTCGCCGTCGGGGTGGCCCTGCTGATGGCACCGGCACAGGTGCTCGTCGTCGCCTTCGCCCTCTACGCCGCGGTGCTGATCGCGTTCCACGTGCTCGCCGCGCGCGGGACCGCCCTGCCGCTGCCTGAGCCCGTGCCCGTCACCGGGCCGGTGCCCGTCGTCGCCGCGGCGGGGGAGCGGGCCGTCACGGATGCCGAGCCCGGCGTCGAGGAGGACCCCCGATGACCGGCGCCGCGTACCTGGTGGCCGCGGCCGTCGTCGCGGGCCTCGTGACCTTCTGCCTGCGCGCGTTGCCGTTCGCACTGCTGCAGCCGCTGCGGGAGTCCGTGCTCGCCGCGCGGCTGGCGGTGTGGATGCCCGCCGGCGTGCTGACCATCCTGGCCCTGGTGATGCTGCTCGACGCCGCGGCGCTGGCCCCCGGAGAGCCCGTGGACGGGGCGCGGGTGGCCCACGCGCTCATCGCGGCGGCGGTGACGGTCGTCGTGCATCTGCTGGCCGGGCGGCGGACCCTGGTCTCGATCGCGGCCGGCACGCTGGCCTACGTGCTGTTGGTCAACCTGGCCTGACCGGCGGCGGGGCGGGTTCGCCCAAGCGTTCGGCCCACGCGCGGCTCGCCGCGGCGAGGCGGCGGCCGTAGGCGGTGACGCCGTGGGTGAGCGTCCCGGCGTTGTAGAGCGTCCCCGCCCGGGCGATCCCCTCCGCGGAGAGGTCGCCGCGCAGGTGCCCGCGCAGGATCTCCAAACCGAAGGCCAGGTTGTCCTCCGGCTCCCACAGACGAAACCCGCGCTCGGCTGCCTGCGCGAAGTACGGCGGCCACGTGATCTGCGCGGGCCCCACGCCGTTGGACGTCTCCCCCTGCGCTACCCGGGCCACGAGCTCCTCGTAGCGCTCCCGGGTCACGGAGACGTCCGTCCCGCGCGGGGCGCTGTGCACGCCGCCGGCGTCGTGGCCGAAGACGTTCCGGCCACCGGACTCGAGCTCGGCCAGGGCCGCCGCCACCGGGAGGGGCACGTCCGCCCGGCGTGCGGCGGCCACGATCGCCGCGGCGTTGTCGAGGTGCCGGCCGAGCGTCGCCGTCGGGTCGGACGAGCGGTCGCGGGCGGAGCGGCGGGTGAGGAGGTCGCGGAGCAGGCCCATCGGCCCACCCTCCCGCATCCCGGGTTGAGTTGTCGCGGGTGACGGGCCCGGGCACCCGCGACAACTCAACCCGGGATGCGGGGCAGGGGCCGGGCGGCGGCGCGTCGTCGGCGTCCGGGCGCACTAGGGTGGAGCGCATGTCCGCGACCCCCCTCGGCTTCTGGAAGCTGCCCGCACGTCCCGACGGCGCCGCCCGTCACCTCGCCGTCATCACCGGGGGCGAGGCGCAGCAGACCATGCTCTTCCTCCAGGACGGGCAATGGTCCATCCTCGCCCTCTTCCAGGACGAGCTGGCCGGCAAGGCCGCCGCCCGCACCCTGGACGCGCTCCTGCAGTCCGTCACCTGTCTGCGCATGGGCGGCCGTGACGTCCTCGACGGTGCCGACACCCCGCGGCCCGGTGTCGAGTGGGCCGGCTACGACCGCGAGTTCGAGGAGGCCGACGTGGCCGAGCAGCGCGACGTCGAGCCGCGCGGCCGGATCTGGATCCTCCCGGCCACGGACGGCGCCTCCGTCGGCCTCAAGCTTCCCGGGCACCGCCGGTACGACGACGCCGTCGCCCAGTTCGCCGACGTCGACGCGGCGCGTGCCGCCGTCGCGGCGATCGACGAGCTCCTGGGCGTCGGCCCGCGCGGCTGAGCCGGCCGGTCCTCCCCGGCCCGGGGCCGCGACCGTTCGCCTCCCAGGGTTCACCTGCTGTTCACCCGGCTGCGCCGCCGGGCCCGGCTTCCTCGTCCGCCGCCCGCCCATAATGATGGACAGAGCACAGGCCGCGGCCCGCCGCCGTCGTACCGAGGAGGGGACGGGCGGGCACGGTGACGCACCCAGTGAAGGAGACGGTCCATGGAGCTGCTGCAGCCCGACGCCCCCCGCGAGAACCTCCGCGAGTTCATCGACAAGCTGCGCGACGGCGGCTACACCGTCTCGGACGGTCACACCAACGATCCCGACCTGATCGATCCGCAGGGCCGTGCCGTGGAGACGTGGAAGGAGGACTACCCGTACGAGACGCGCATGACGCGCGAGGAGTACGAGCTGGAGAAGTACCGCCTGCAGATCGAACTGCTCAAGCTGCAGTACTGGGGCGAGGACACCGGCCAGCGCCACATCATCGTCTTCGAGGGCCGCGACGCCGCCGGCAAGGGCGGCACCATCAAGCGCTTCACCGAGCACCTGAACCCCCGCACCGCGCGCGTCGTGGCCCTCAACAAGCCCTCGGACCGTGAGCTCGGCCAGTGGTACTTCCAGCGCTACATCCAGCACTTCCCCACGGCGGGCGAGATCGTGCTGTTCGACCGCTCGTGGTACAACCGCTCCGGCGTCGAGCGGGTGATGGGCTTCTCCACGGACGAGCAGTACCGCCGCTTCATGAACCAGGTGCCGCTGTTCGAGAAGATGCTCGTGGACGACGGCATCCACCTCACCAAGTTCTGGTTCTCCGTCACGCAGACCGAGCAGCGCACGCGCTTCGCGATCCGCCAGATCGACCCGGTCCGCCAGTGGAAGCTCTCGCCCATGGACCTCGAGTCCCTGGACCGCTGGGAGGCCTACACGGAGGCCAAGGAGGCCATGTTCCTCCACACGGACACGGACCACGCCCCGTGGATCTCCATCCGCTCCAACGACAAGAAGCGGGCCCGCCTCAACGCGATGCGCTACTTCCTGTCCCAGTTCGAGTACGAGGGCAAGGACCACGAGGTCGTCGGCACCCCGGACCCGCTGATCGTGCGCCGCGGCCGCGACGCCGTGGGGGACTGACCGCGGTCGACGTAGGCTGGGGGGCGGGTCCGTGTCCGGCACGGCCCGTCCCACCGTCCGAGCCACAGGAGGCCACCCGCGATGACCGAGCAGACCACCACCGTCCCCGTCGGCGCCGCCGACATCGGCGTCACGGGCCTGGCGGTGATGGGCGCGAACCTCGCCCGCAACTTCGCCCGCCACGGCTACACGGTGGCCCTGCACAACCGCAGCCGGGCCCGCACGGACCAGCTCGTGGCCGAGCACGGTGACGAGGGTGCGTTCGTGGCGACGGAGACGCTCGCCGAGCTCGTGCAGTCCCTCGCCGTGCCGCGCCGGGTGCTCATCATGGTCAAGGCGGGCGCCCCCGTGGACGCCGTCATCGACCAGCTCGTTCCCCTGCTGGACGAGGGCGACATCGTCATCGACGCCGGCAACTCCCATTACGAGGACACCCGCCGCCGCGAGGCGGCCCTCGCCGAGAAGGGCCTGCACTTCGTGGGCGTCGGTGTCTCCGGCGGCGAGGAGGGTGCCCTGCACGGTCCGGCGATCATGCCCGGCGGTCCGGAGAAGTCCTACGAGGCCCTCGGTCCGATGCTCGAGAAGATCTCCGCGCAGTTCGAGGGGGAGCCGTGCTGCGCCTGGGTCGGCACGGACGGCGCCGGCCACTACGTGAAGATGGTCCACAACGGCATCGAGTACGCGGACATGCAGGTCATCGGCGAGGCCTACGACCTGCTGCGCCGCGTGGGCGGCCTCGAGCCCGCCGAGCAGGCCGAGGTGTTCACGGCGTGGAACCAGACCGACCTGGCCTCCTACCTCATCGAGATCACGGCCGAGGTGCTCGCCCAGGTGGACGCGGCCACGGGCCGCCCGCTCGTGGACGTGATCGTGGACGAGGCCGGCCAGAAGGGCACCGGCCGCTGGACCGCGATCTCGGGTCTCGACGTCGGCTCCCCGGTGGCCGCGATCGCCGAGTCCGTCTTCGCCCGCTCGCTGTCCTCCCAGCGCGCGGTGCGCGAGGCCGCCCGTGAGACCCTCGCGGCCGGCGTCGACGAGGATGCGCAGCGCGTCCCGCAGGACACGGACGCGTTCGTGGAGGACGTGCGCCAGGCGCTGTTCGCCTCCAAGCTCGTGGCCTACGCGCAGGGCATGGACATGCTCGCCGCCGCCGCCGAGGAGTACGGCTGGTCGCTGGACCTGGGGACCATCGCCTCGCTGTGGCGGGACGGCTGCATCATCCGCGCCGACCTGCTCGACGTGATCATGCAGGCCTTCGGCGGCCGCGACACCTCCCGCCACCCGGCGCCGGGCACGCGTGCCCCCGGGCAGCCGCTCAACCTGCTCTTCGCTCCCGAGTTCGCCCAGGCGATCGCCGAGGCCCTGCCGGCCTGGCGCCGCGTGGTGGGCACCGCCGTCGCCGCGGGCGTGCCGGTCCCGGTGTTCTCCTCGGCCCTGGCGTACTACGACGGCCTGCGGGCCGACCGCCTGCCGGCCGCCCTCGTGCAGGGCCAGCGCGACTACTTCGGCGCCCACACCTACCTGCGCGTCGACCGCGAGGGCTCGTTCCACACGCTGTGGTCCGGCGACCGCACCGAGGTCGACGGCGAGGGCGTGCCCGTGGTCATGCCGCAGCCGACCGAGGGCGACCCCACGCAGGACTGACCCGGCGAGGGCCCGGCCCTCAGATCCAGAGGGCCGGATCCACGTACTCCGCGGGGTCCACGAGCGGCTTGCCCTCGGCCGGGCCCTTGCGCGGGCGGACGGTGGCCGGCACGCCGGTGGCGATCGCGTCGGCGGGGGTGTCCTTCACGACGACCGCGTTGGCGCCCACCGCCGTCCCCTCCCCGATCTCGACGGGTCCGAGGATCTTGGCGCCGGCCCCCACCACGACGCCGTCGCGCAGCGTGGGGTGCCGCTTCACCTTGGCCAGGGAGCGGCCGCCGAGGGTGACCCCGTGGTACAGCATCACGTCGTCACCGATCTCCGCGGTCTCGCCGATCACGACGCCCATGCCGTGGTCGATGAAGAACCGACGGCCGATCGACGCGCCGGGGTGGATCTCGATCCCCGTGGCCGCGCGCGTGACCTGCGAGAGCACGCGCGCGGGCATCTTCAACCGGTCATGTCGCCACATCCGGTGCGCGACGCGGTGCGCCCACACGGCGTGCAGACCCGAGTAGACGAGGGCCACCTCGAGGTCACCGCGCGCCGCCGGGTCATGGCTGCGGACGGTCGCGATGTCTTCCTTGATGCGGGAGAACAGTCCCACGGGCGGCCCCTTCGGGTCGGTGCGGTCGGTGAGCGGGCGGCGGTCAGCCGCGGATGTCCTCGAAGAGGGCGGTGGAGATGTAGCGCTCGCCGAAGTCACACACGATGGCGACGATCAGCTTGCCTTCGGACTCGGGCTTGGCGGCCTCCTTGAGGGCGGCCGAGATGATCGCGCCGGTGGAGATGCCGCCGAGGATGCCCTCCTCGGTCCCGAGCCGGCGGGCGGTCTCGATGGACTCCTCGAAGGTGGCCGGGTAGACCTCGTCGTAGAGGTCGGTGTCGAGGATCTCCGGCACGAAGTTCGCGCCGATGCCCTGGATCTTGTGGGGGCCGGCCTGGCCGCCGGAGAGGATGGGGGAGTCGGCCGGCTCGACGGCGATGAGCTTCACGTCCGGCTTCTGCTCGCGCAGGTACCGGCCCGCGCCCGTGATGGTGCCGCCGGTGCCGACGCCGGCGATGAACACGTCCACGGCGCCCTCGGACGCGTCCCAGATCTCCGGGCCGGTGCCCGTGTAGTGGGCCTGGACGTTGGCCTGGTTCGCGAACTGCTGGGCCCAGATGGAGTTCGGGGTGCTGCGGACGATCTCCTGGGCGCGCTCGAGGGCGCCGCGCATGCCGTCTGCCCCGGGGGTCAGCACGATCTCGGCGCCGAACGCCTTGAGCATCACGCGGCGCTCGGTGGACATGGTCTCGGGCATGGTCAGGATCACGCGGTAGCCGCGTGCCGCGCCGACCATGGCCAGGGCGATGCCGGTGTTGCCGGAGGTGCCCTCCACGATGGTGCCGCCGGGGGTCAGCTCGCCGTTCGCCTCCGCGGCGTCGACGATGGCGGTGCCGATGCGGTCCTTCACCGAGTTGGCCGGGTTGTAGAACTCGACCTTCACGGCGACGTCGCCGGGCAGGTCCTTCGCGAGGCGGTTCAGCCGGACCAGGGGCGTGCCGCCGACCGCCTGGGTGATGTCGTCAAGGATGCGGGCCATGGTGGTACCTCCGGTGGTGGTGCGCCTCGGGGCGCGGGCGATCTAGTGGGTGTTCCTGCGTCAGGCTATCGAGCCGCGGCGCCGCTCAGGCGTCCACGAGCCACGCGGAGTAGTTCCGGCGCACCTTCGCGAGCTTCGGATCGATGACCACACGGCAGTATCCATTGGAACGGCGCCGCGCATAGAAGTCCTGGTGAATGTCCTCGGCCGGGTGCCACGCGGACGCCGGCTCGACGCGTGTGACGATGGGGCTGTCATAGTTCGCCTGCGCCCGGGCGATCTCGTCCGCGAAGAACCGGGCCTCGGCCTCGTCGTGGGCGAAGACGGCCGAGCGGTACTGGGTGCCGACGTCGGCCCCCTGGCGGTTCAAGGATGTGGGGTCGTGGCCGGTGAAGAACAGGTCCATGATCACCTCGGGCGGCACGACGGCGGCGTCGAAGCGCACACGGACCGCTTCGGCATGGCCGGTGGTCCCGGTGCACACGGACTCGTAGCTCGGGGCGGGGTCGTCGCCTCCGGTGTAGCCGGACTCGACGGCGAGCACGCCCCGCACGCGACGGTAGACGGCGTCGAGGCACCAGAAGCAGCCGCCGGCGAGCGTCAGCTCGCGGACGTCGGCGGGCGCGCCGGAGGCGCCGAGGGGCTCGGTACGGGGGGAGTCGGTCATGGCAGGCACAGCAACGCGGGCCGCGCTTTTCATTCCCGACGACGCCGCCCCGTGCCGTCACCCAGGGCCGTCGGGTCGTGCGTGCCCGGGCCGGGTGGGCCATCATGGCCGGTATGACCGTGTCCCGTCCCGCCGTCCCCGCCTCGCCGGTGCATGCCCTGGCCCCGCCGACGCTCGGGCAGGTCCTCGAGGTCGTCCAGGGGCTGTGGCCGCGGGAGCTGGCGGAGCCGTGGGACGCCGTCGGGCCGGTGGCCGGGCGCCCGGAGTCGCCGGTGCGGACCGTCCTGTGGGCGCTGGATCCCGTGCAGGCCGTGGCCGACGAGGCCGTCGCCCGCGGGGCCGACCTCGTGGTCACCCACCACCCGCTCCTGCTGCGCGGGACCTCGTCCGTCGCCGCCGTCGGACACGCCGCCGCCGCGAAGGGCCGCCTGCTGCACACCCTGATCGAGCACCGCATCGCCCTGCTCGCCGCGCACACCAACGCCGACGCCGTCGTGGACGGCGTCTCGGACGTGCTGGCCCGTGCCGTCGGCGTCACCGGGGCGCTCTCGCCCCTGACGACCTCTGCCGCCGGCACCGGGGCCGAAGGCATCGGCCGGGTGGGCGACCTGCCCGAGGAGACCGACCTGGCCGCCTTCGCCCGGGCCGTGCACGCGGCGTTGCCCGCCACGGCCGGCGGCGTGCGCGTGGCGGGCGATCCCGCCCAGCGCATCCGCCGCGTCGCCGTGTGCGGCGGTGCCGGAGACAGCCTCTTCGACGCGGTCCGCGCGTCCGGCGCGGACGTCTACGTGACCGCCGATCTGCGCCACCACCCGGCCTCGGAGGCCCGGGAGACGGCGGTGTCGGGGGATGGACGTCCCGCGCTCGTGGACGTCTCGCACTGGGCGAGCGAGTCCCTATGGCTCGAGCACGGCGCCCGCGCCCTGGAGGCCGCCCTGGCGGAGCGGGGACTGGGCGTCACCACCCTGTTCTCAGATCACCGCAGCGACCCCTGGGACTTCCTGGTCGGGGGAGAGCGGGCCGACGAGGGGAGTCACGCATGAGTGAGGTCACCGCACCGCCGGCCGTCCAGGCCCGGCTGCTGGAGCTGCAGGAGCTCGACACGGCCCTGGACCAGGCCCGCGCCGCCGTCCGTCGGCTCAAGGCGGACCCGGAGCACGCCCGGCTGCGCGCCCGCGCGCTGGAACTCGAGGAGGCGTTGCCCGGCCTCGAGGATGCCGCCCGCACCGCCGACCGGGCGGGAGCCGAGGCCACCGAGAAGGCCGCCGCCACCCGCGCCCGTCGGGACCGGACCCGGGAGCGGCTCGAAGCGGGCCAGGGCGGGTCCAAGGAGCTGCAGGCCATGCAGCACGAGGACGACACGCTCACCGCACTGCTCGATGACCACGAGGCCGCGGCGCTCGAGGCCATGGAGGCCGCCGACGCCGCCAAGTCCCGGCTCGCGAAGGGCCACGCCGCTCTGGAGCAGGCACGGGCCGAGGTCGAGGCCCGCGCGGCGGAGGTGCGCCGCGAGGGGCAGGCCGTGACCCAGCGTGGCCGGGACCTCATCCAGCGCCGGGCGGCGTTGGCCGCGGAGTTCCCCGCGTCGTTGCTGGCCCTGTACGAGCAGGCGCGGGAGCGCAACGGCGGCATCGGCGCGGCCCGGCTCGTCGGGAACCGGTCCGCGGCCGCGGGCACGGAGCTGTCGCCCGCGGAGGTCGCGCGCATCCGGGCCCTCCCGCCGGCCGCCGTCGCCCGCTGCCCCGAGTCCGGCGCCATCCTCATCCGGGACTGACCCCGGGCCCCGCCCCCGGCGCGATCAGTAGAGTGGGGGGCCGCGTCGGACGGCGCGACCACGGACACGAGGAGGCGCACGGTGAGCGGACGAGTCCTGCAGGTGGAGGCCGACGGCGGGTCGCGGGGCAACCCCGGCGTCGCCGGCTATGGTGCCCTGGTGCGCGACCCGGCCACGGGCGAGATCCTCCGGACCGACGCCGCCCCGCTGGGGAAGGCGTCGAACAACGTGGCCGAGTACTCCGGGCTCGTGGCCGGGCTGCGGATGGCCCGGGACCTCGACCCCGAGGCGCGGGTGCACGTGCTGATGGACTCCAAGCTCGTGGTGGAGCAGATGTCCGGGCGGTGGAAGATCAAGCACGAGGACATGCGGCGCCTCGCGGCCGAGGCCCGGTCCGTGCTGCCCCCCGAGCGCGTCACCTACGAATGGATCCCGCGCAACCGGAACAAGGACGCCGACCGCCTCTCCAACGAGGCCATGGACGCCGGCGCGCGGGGCGGCCAATGGGACGCGGGCGCGTCCGAGGTGCCGGTCGCGGCCCCCGCGGCCGCGGGGTCGACCGCCGCGGAGGCGTCCACGACCTCCGCGTCGGCGGTGGCCGGGTCCGGCCTCGAGGCCGACGCGGACGTCCGGGCCGTGGAGGCGGACGGGCCCGACGCCGTCGCTTCGCCGGAGGATGCGACCCCGGCGCCCGCGCCCACGGGCCGGCTGCACCACGTGGAGATCTGGGTCGCGGATCTGGCGGCGGCCGAGGCGAGCCTCGGCTGGCTGTTCGGCGAGCTCGGCTACGTGCCCGGCGAGGGGTGGGCCGAGGGCCGGACGTACCAGGGGGCGGGGGAGTACCTCGTGCTCGAGGCCGGGCCCGACGTCGCCGCGGGCGCCCACGAGCGCACCCGCCCGGGACTGAACCACCTGGCCTTCCGGGCCGGATCACGCTCCCGCGTGGACGAGCTCACCGCCGCCGCGCGCGGCCGGGGGTTCCGCCTGCTCTTCGAGGACCGCCACCCGCACGCCGGGGGAGCGGACCACTACGCCGCCTACCTCGAGACCGCGGACGGCTTCGAGGTGGAGCTGGTGGCCGTCGAGGACTGAGGCCGCGTCCGGGCGGACCGCGCCTCGTCCGGGATCATCCCTCGGGCAGGATCACCCGCAGCGCGCCGGGCTTGCCGCCGGACGGCCGGGCCAGCTCGACCTCCCAGCCGGGGCCGTCCCCGGCCCGCGCGACCACGTCCGCCACGCGGTCCAGCGTCGAGGTCTCCCGCGCCCCCGCCTCCAGGAGCGCGCGGGCCACGAGGCCGCGGGTGTGCTTGGCGAAGTGCGAGACGACGGTCCGCTCGCCGTCGCGCAGCTGGAACACGTCGACCGCGAGGGTCCGCTCCGCCGGTGCCCGCCACTGGGCCGCGTAGCCTCCGGAGCGGCAGTCGACGACGGGCCCGCCGTCCCGTGCGGCGAGCGCGTCGAGGGCGGGGGTCAGGACGGGGCGCCAGTGCGCGGCCAGCCCGGGCAGCCCGGGCAGCTTCGCGCTGACGGGCAGCCGGAAGGCGGGGATCCGGTCCGCCAGCGCGGTGGCGCCGAACAGCGCGGAGAAGACCAGCACGGACAAGCGGGCGCGGCGCTTCGCCGCCGCCGACAGCGAGGCGTGGTCGAGCGCGTCGAAGAGCACGCCCGTGAACACCCGGTGACCGGGCGCGGCGGGGGCGACGGCCAGGCGCGTGTTCGCCTCGACCTCGCCGGCGAGCGACGCTCCGACGCCGAGGGTCGTCAGGGCATCCGGGGCGGCCGAGACCGCGGCGAGCCGCGTGAGCAGGTCCGCGCGGGCGCCCGTCACCGCGGCGTCGTCGGCCAGGGCGAGGGAGTCGAGGTCGAGCGGGGCCCCGGAGCGGGGTGCGGTCTTGCCCTCGGAGGGCGGCAGCAGGATCAGCACCGGGCCAGCCTAGCCAGGCGCCCCGGACCGACGTCGTCGTCCGGACCTGGCACAGTGGTGGGGTCCGCACAGCCGCCCCGCATCCCAGGAGTCGCCCGATGACCGCCATGAACGTGTTCGGCGTGGTGTACCCGTTCGTCCTGCTCGTGATCGCGGCCGCCGTGTGGCTCGGGATCCGCTCCAGCGGGCGGGAGCGCACGCACGCCTCCGCTCTGGAGCAGCGCCTGCGTGAGCGCACCTTCACGGGGCAGGACCGCGTGACGCTCGAATGGCCGCGGGACCGGCGACGCCCGAGCCTGGCGAAGGTCGTCTCGATCGGCGAGTCGTACGGGTACCTCCTGCTGGACAAGCGGGAGCGCGAGCACGTGGTGGAGCTCGAGTTCGAGCGGATCCTCGACGACGAGGGGTTCTGACCCCAGCCGGGGCCGTGAGGCGGGACGGACCGGCTGTAAGCCGGGTTCTGTGCCTCGCGCGCGTTGCCCCGCGCGAGGTGACGGCCATCCATCTGGGCCCGCCATCGCTGACGGGCTCGAGCGGCCAACCCGGACGCTGGGGCGAGCAGCCCTCGTGACGCGTCCTGTTCGGCCTTGCACCGGATGGGGTTTACCGAGCCGGCCCCGTCACCGAGGCCGCTGGTGGTCTCTTACACCACCCTTTCACCCTTACCGCCGCGCACACGGCGCGGAGGCGGTCTTCTCTCTGTGGCACTGGCCCGCGGGTCTCCCCGGGTGGATGTTGTCCACCATCCAGCTCTGCGGTGCCCGGACTTTCCTCGCACCCCCCGCAGGGGCACGCGGCCGTCCGCCGATCCGTCCCGGCCGATCAGTCTACGCCCCGCCGAGGCCGCGGGGGCGCTCCGGACGTGTCCTCACTTAGAATGGCGGAGTCCGCCGACAACGAGGTCGGGGGATGGGGCCTGCCCAGGACGGCCCCGCCAGGTTTCAAGGAAGGACTCCCGTGGCAGACACCGCCTCGACCCAGACCCCCGAGTGGAACACGCAGCAGAAGCTCGCGGAAAAGATGGTCCCCCTGCTGGGCACCCTGTACCGCGAGCACAACGTGGTCACCTCGATCTACGGGCGCTCCCTCGTGAACCGCGGCGTGATCGACATCATCAAGGCCCACCGCTACGCCCGCCGCGTGCAGGAGGCCCCGCTGAGCGTCGAGTCCACCTACCCCCTGGTCGAGGCCATGGCTGCGATGGACCTGGGCGCCGCCACCGTCGACCTGGCCGAGCTGGCCGCCCAGCAGAAGGCCTCGGGCCAGGACGTCCAGGCCTTCCTGGACGCCGAGCTCGCCGAGGTCAAGGGCAAGGCCGGTGAGGGCCTGGGCGAGACCCAGGACGTCGTGCTCTACGGCTTCGGTCGCATCGGCCGCCTGCTGGCCCGCATCCTCCTCGACCATGCCGGCGGTGGCTCCAAGCTGCGCCTGCGTGCCGTCGTCGTGCGCAAGAACTCGGAGGACGACCTGATCAAGCGCGCCTCCCTGCTGCGCCGCGACTCGATCCACGGCCCGTTCGACGGGACGATCGTGGTGGACGAGGACCGCGACGTGATCACCGCCAACGGCACCGAGATCCAGGTCATCTACTCGAACGATCCGACCACGGTGGACTACGCCTCCTACGGCATCAAGGACGCGCTGGTCATCGACAACACCGGACGCTGGCGCGACGACGAGGGCCTGTCCCAGCACCTGCAGGCCCAGGGCGCCGCGAAGGTCCTCCTGACCGCCCCGGGCAAGGGCGAGATGAAGAACATCGTGTTCGGCGTGAACTCGGACGACATCACGCCCGAGGACACGATCGTCTCGGCGGCCTCCTGCACCACCAACGGCATCACCCCGGTGCTCAAGGTCATCCAGGACGACTACGGCATCGACCACGGCCACGTGGAGACCGTACACGCCTACACCAACGACCAGAACCTCGTGGACAACTTCCACAAGGGCGCCCGTCGTGGCCGTGCCGCCGGCATGAACATGGTGCTCACCGAGACCGGCGCCGCCAAGGCCGTGGCCAAGGCCCTGCCCGAGCTCAAGGGCAAGCTCTCCGGCAACGCCATCCGCGTCCCCACCCCGGACGTGTCCATGGCCATCCTGAACCTGGAGCTGACCAAGCCCACCTCGGTGGAGGAGCTCAACGCCCGCCTGAAGCAGGAGTCCCTCACCGGCCCCCTGCGCGGCCAGGTCGGCTACGTGGACTCCCCGGAGGTCGTGTCCACCGACTTCGTCGGCTCGGACCGCGCCGGCGTCGTGGACGGCCTGGCGACCCTCGTGAACAACGACGGCAAGAACGCCATCCTCTACGTCTGGTACGACAACGAGTACGGCTACTCGCACCAGGTGATCCGCGTGGTGGAGAAGATGGCGGGCCAGCAGATTCCCGCCTTCCCGCAGGCCTGACCCGCCGATGACCGACGGCCCGTCCCCGCAGAGGGGACGGGCCGTCGTCGTGTGCCGACCGGGCCGGACGTCGGGCCGAGGCTCAGGCCTCGTCGTCCCCGTGCTCGCCGTCCGGGCCGTGCTCGTGGTCGTCGGCGTCGTGGCCGAAGGGGTCCTCGTCCGTGCCGGGCAGCCACGTCACACCGGGCACGTTCAGACGCTCGGCCCGCTGCGCGCGCTTCCAGCGCCGCTGCCACTTGCCCTCGAGCCGGTTCACGTAGAGGGTGCCGTTGAGGTGGTCGTACTCGTGCTGCATGATGCGCGCGAACCAGCCCTCGGCCTCGAACTCGAACATCTCGCCGTCCACGCGCTGGCCGGACAGGCGCACGCGGGTCGGGCGCTGCAGGGGGAAGCCGAGCCCGGGCACCGAGAGGCAGCCCTCGGTGTGCTCGTCCGGGTGAGGCTCCTCCCGCGGCGCCTTGTCCAGGTGGGTCAGCACGGGGTTGATCACGTGGCCCACGTTCGGCGCGTCGCCGGAGTCCGGGAACGTCCACGTGAAGATCCGCAGCCCGACCCCGACCTGCGGGGCGGCCAGGCCCACGCCGTGCGCGGCGTCCTGCGTGACGTACATGTCCTCGATCAGCTCGCGGATCTCGTCGTCGATCACCTCCACCTCGGCCGCGCGCCTGTGCAGCACGGGCTCGCCGTAGACGGTGATGGGACGGATGGAGGCCATGGCACTGCGCTTCCCGGCCCGGGCTGCGGGCCTGCGTGGGTAGGGGGACGGGGGAGTCCCCACCCTACCGCCGGCGACACCACGACGACGGCGGTCAGCCCAGGTCCACGACCTCGAACTCGAGCAGGTCGGCGCCCGTGGCGACCGGCGCCGGGCGGCCGCCCTGCTCGGCGGCGTGAGCGGCGGGCATGCGCCCGTCCCGCCAGCGCTGGAAGTCCTCCTCCGACGCCCACGTCGTGACCACGAAGTAGCGGTCCTCGCCCGCGGTGGGCCGGAGCAGCTGGAAGCCCTCGAAGCCCGGCTCCTGGTCCACCGCGTGCTTGCGGGCGGCGAACCGCTTCTCGAGTTCCGGGCCGGCGCCCTCGGGGACGCTGATGGCGTTGATCTTCACGACGGACATGGGCAGGCCTCCTCGTCGGTGTGGGTGCGGCGTCGGGTCGACGCCCTCACCGGCCGACTCTACGCCCGGCGGCGGACCGGGGATCCGTCGAACGGTTGACGCCCGGCGGCGTCAGCCCTGTGAAGCTGAGCCGTGGAACCGGCCGCGGGGGACCCCGGGCGGCCCTGCTCGAGGCAGCCTCCTCGCGGCGGGCGCCTCGAGCGGGGGCATGCTGATTGGGGCCCGGGCCGTCCAGGCCGCGGGCGCGTTCCTCTCGGGCGCCGTGGCCCGTCACCTGGCGGCTCGGTTCAGCGCCCCGGGCACCATGCTGATCGGGCGGGGCCTGGAAGTGGCCGGGGTCGTGGTGCTCGCCCTGCTCCTGGGCCCGGACACCTCAGGTTGGCTCGGCCCTGGGCACCGCGTTCGCCGGGGCCACCCTGTCCATCGCCCTCGCCGCCGCGCTCCCCGCGGCCCTGGACGACGCCGGCCTCACCGGTCCGGCGGCCGACTCGCTCGCCTCAGCCACGCGGGGCTCGGCCGGCACCACGATCCCGCAGCTGCGGGCGCAGGGCGAGCGCGGCCCGCTCGAGGAGCACACGGGGGCCGCCGTCGACGCGCTCACGGCCGGCTTCGCCGACGCGGCGCGCTGGGCACTGCTCATCGCGGCCGTGTTCCTCGTGCTCGGATTCATCGGCGCGCTGCGGCTGCGGCGGGCGTCCGGGAACCCCTGAGCACACGAAGAAGCCCCCGGAATCCGCATGATTCCGGGGGCTTCGAGTGGGATGAGGGACGAGGATTGAACCCGGCTGGACACGCCCCGGCCTGGCTGAATCATGCGGGACGGTGGGCCACGCGCCCCGGTTTGAACAGGTCGTGTTCGGTGGACGGGGGCTACCAGGGTTGCATTCGGGAGAGGTGACGGGGGTTCCCGCGCGTGGAGCCGGAATCGAAGCCGCCCCACCACCAGGGGAGGTGGCGGGAGCGGGAGCCGCAGCGGTCACGGGATTGGCCGCGGCAGGCGGCGGCCGCACGAAGGGGATGGCGGGCGGCGCCGAGGCCCAGCGTAGCCCGGGCGGGACGGCACGGTTACGGGTAAATCCGCGACACGGAAGGCCAGCTTCTCCCTATGCTGAAGCAGTGCACCTCGCCCTGCTGACTGCGTCCGCAATTTCCTCGCTCCCCATCTGGGCGCAGTGGATTTCCGCCCTCGCGCCCGTGGGAACCGCCACCGCCGTCATCGTTGCCTTCCTCGCCTACCTCCAGAAGAAGCGCTCTGACGACCGTGCGGACTGGTGGGCCCGCGCCGTGAAGGCCATGGAACTGATGACGGCCGAAGAGACCACCTCCGTGAACGCCGGCATGGCCCTGGCCAGCCACATCATCGACAGCGAGACGGCCTCCGACAAAGACCGGGCCATGTTCACGGAGGTCGTCGACAGGATCGTCGACGACATCATCCAGGACAGCGTGCAGGTGGAGAGACGGGTGGCCAAGGAGAAACGGCTGCACCGCCAATCGCGCAGCGGTGGCTTCCTCAACAACGTGCGCACCGGATGTCCCTGGCTCCGCGGTCACACCCAGTAGCCTCTAGTCGTTACATCCACACCGGCTCTACACTCGTCTTCAACTCCCGGAGGTGATCACCATGACTGCCCAGCTCTCGTCGAACGCGCCCCGCCCTCGCGACTCGAGCGCCTACGTGACCGTTCATAGCCGCGGCGGGCAGAAGGTCTTCGTCCGCGACGCCGCCAAGCGAGAGACCCTCCGGCGCGCTGACGCGCTCCTGGTGAAGCTGGCCTCCTCCAAGACTGGCGAGACCACCGAGACACGGCGCGGTTGCCGCTCGGCCTGACCCAGACGCACGAAAGCGCCCCCGCACTCCCTTGAAGGGAGTGCGGGGGCGCTTCGTCGTGGGGCCGGTCAGTCGGTGACGCGATGGCGAGGGCTGCGGCCGAGTTCGCGCACGAACGAGCCTTCGGCCACCTGGTCGTTCGGGAGCCGGCGCCGACGTCGGAGCCCTCGCGGATCTCGACGACGTCGCCCACCGGCACGGTCGTGTTCTGGGCCGCCCAGCGAAGGCCAGCCTGGACCATGCCGACGACGGAGAGGCCGACAGCGATGGAGAACGCCGCCCAGTCGGGTAGGTCAGCGAGGATGGCCGCGCCGGCCACCTGTCCGTTCGTGACCACATGGTGCTGCAGCTGTGGGGCCGCGCGTGACCGGGCCGCTGAGCACCTGGTCAGGTTGCGGGGGACGGCGCTGGCGATGTGCGTGGCCACGCTCTCCGAGGACCCCGTGGCGACCGCCGCCTACCCTGTGGTCACGCGGCGTGCGCGGGGGGGCGCGGCAGACCCGCGAGCGCGCGGTGCGAGCGGCCTCGGGGCGGTAGCCGGCCAGGGTCCCCTCGCTGCAGCGGACGGCGCGGGCCTCGACGTAGCGGTCGAGGCACTGGGCGAGCGTGGGCACATCCTCGGCGCCGTCGGCGTGGGCCTCGAGCAGGCGGCGGGCGACGCCCGGGCCCTGGGCGGGGTCCTCGATGATCGCCTTGATGCGGCGCGCCCCGTCTCGGAGAGCATGGCCGGCATCTGCCGGAAGCGTCCGCCCTCGTGGTAGCCCACCCGGAAGGTGGTCATGCGCTTCTTCGACGCGCGCGTGCTGATGGTTGCCATGACTCGTTCTCCGCGGTCCCGTCGCTCACGCGGAGGCCGCTCCGGCCCCGCGGGGTGCCGAACACAACCATGGACGCAACCACGGACACGATGAGGGAACGAGAGAGCCCCCGGAATCCGCATGGTTCCGGGGGCTTCGGGTGGGGTGAGCGACGGGGATTGAACCCGCGACCTTCTGGACCACAACCAGACGCTCTGCCGACTGAGCTACGCCCACCATGCATGCTTCACACGGACGGATCCGCGCGACGCAGCGGGGTCCACAGTACACGAGATCCCGCGCAGCGCCGAATCGGGGCGGCGGGGCCGGGGTGCCGGCTCAGGCCTGCGCCCCGGACACCACCTGTGAAATGGCGCGGGCCTCCTCCGTGGTGGGCCCGGGGGCGGGGGCCATGACGGCGGCCCGGTAGTAGCGCAGCTCGGTGATGGAGTCCTTGATGTCCCCGAGGGCGCGGTGGCCGCCGGTCTTGGCGGGGGCCTGGTAGTAGGCGCGCGGGTACCAGCGCCGGGCCAGCTCCTTCACGGTGGACACGTCCACGATCCGGTAGTGCAGGTGGTCGACGACGGCGGGCATGTAGCGGGCGAGGAACAGCTTGTCCTGGCCCACCGTGTTGCCGGCCAGCAGGCCCTTGCCGGCGGGCACACGGGCGGCGATGTACTCGAGGACGCGCGCGGCGGCGTCGTCGAGCTCGAGGCCCTCCGCCAGCTCCGGCAGCAGGCCGGAGGTGGTGTGCATGTCCCGGACGAACGGGTCCATCTGCTCGAGGGCCGCCTCGGAGGGACGGATCACCAGGTCGATGCCCTCGTCCAGGATGTTCAGCTCGGCGTCCGTGATGAGCACCGCCACCTCGACGAGCTCGTCGACCTGGGGGTGCAGGCCGGTCATCTCGCAGTCGATCCAGACCAGGGGGGCGCTCTCCGGCGTGGGGGTGCTCGTCTCACTCATGCCCCCAGGCTACTCGCGTGTCACGATGGTAGATTCGAGCGAGCCGCGCCCTCGCGCGCCCTCGCAGGACCGCACGGAAGGACCCGTCGCATGAGCGTGTCGACCCCGCGTCCGTCCGGGTCCACGGCCCACCGGCCGGAGTACGTCGGCGTCGGCGGCCTCCGCGCGGACCCCCAGGTCGCCGGTGCGGACTGGTGGCCCATCCTGGTGGGGACCCTCGGCTCCCTCCTCCTGGTGGTGGGCTCGTACTCCGTCGGCTGGCTGGCCTCGGCCTCCCCGATCAACCGCTGGCAGTGGCTGATCCCGTGGCGCACCCAGGAGACCGGCGTGCTCGCCGGCACGGCGCTCCTCACCCTCGGCTGCTGGGTGATGTTCTGGGCCTGGCTGCGCCTGGGCCAGACGATCCGCCCCTTCGGCCGCGGCGCCCTGCGCACGGTCAACCTCGCCACCGTCCTGTGGTGCCTGCCCCAGGTCGTGGCCCTGCCGATCTTCAGCCGGGACATCTTCGCCTACGTGGGACAGGGCCGTCTCATGGAGGCGGGGCAGGACCCCTACGTGGACACGATCTCCTCGCTGTCCAACTGGTTCCAGCTCGGAGCGGACGCGACCTGGGCGGACTCCGAGACCCCGTACGGTCCGATCTTCCTGTGGATCGAGCAGGCCGTCGTCGCGATCTCGGGGGACATGAACCCGGACCTGGCGATCTTCCTGTTCCGCCTGGTGGCGGTGGCCGGCGTCGCGCTGATCATGGTCTTCGTGCCGCTGCTGGCCCGCCGGCTGGGCGTCAACGGAGCGTGGGCGCAGTGGATCAGCGCCGCCAACCCGCTCTTCACCATCAGCTTCGTCGCGTCCGGGCACAACGACGCCCTCATGGTCGGCCTCGCCCTGGCCGGCACGTGGTGCGCGCTGCGCGCCGGGCATCCGCTCCGCCCCCAGCGGCCCGGGCAGTCCGTCGCGTGGGGGGTGGCCGGCGTCGTGCTGGTCACCCTGTCCCTGGGCATCAAGCCCATCACCCTCGTGCTGCTCCCGTTCATCGGCCTGCTGTGGGCCGGCCCGACGGCCCGATGGCCGCGCCGGTTCGCCTTCTGGGCCCTCACCGCCGGGATCTCCTTCGGCCTCATGGCCCTGGTGGGCGTGCTCAACGGCTTCGGCTTCGGCTGGGTGGCCGTCATGGTCGGCACGGGCACGGGCACCGTGCCGTGGGGGCCGATCGGCATGCTGTCCCTCATCACGGTGGGGGCGAGCGAGCTCCTCGGACAGGGGGCGGACGTGCAGGCCGTCGAGGGCGTGTACAAGACCGCCGGACGCGCGCTCTCGGTGCTCATCGTGCTGGCCCTGATGTTCCTCGGCCGCCAGAACCGCGTGATGACGCGCATGACCTGGGCGTTCACCGCGCTGGTGATCCTCTCGCCCATCATCCAGCCCTGGTACCTGTTGTGGCTGCTGCCGTTCTTCGCCGTGATCGGCATCCGGGACAACTGGCAGATCAAGTGGGTCGTGTTCACGGTCGGCTACTTCCTGGCGTTCGGCGCGTCGGACCAGCTCTTCACCTGGCAGTTCTTGGACATCGCGGACCAGGTCAAGGCCGTGTCCCTGATCGTCTCCGCCGTGTGTCTGCTGTGGATCCTCGTCGTGGACCGCCGCACCAGCCGGTTCGTGAAGGACCACTGGCACGTGCGCCCCGCCGTGCGCGCCGGCCTGGCCCGGCTCCGTGGCGCCCCTCGACCCGTGGAGCCGGGGGAGTGAGGCCCGCCGCCCCCGCGACGACCGGCGCCCGACGGCCCCGTCCGACCCGTGCGGCGGCGCAGCCGGAGCCGGAGGCGGCCGTCCGCCGGGGCACGTGGGCGTCCGTGCTCATCACGGTGGGCTCCTGGGGCGTGGGGTGGCTGCCGATGACGCCCGACTCGGTGTTCTCCGGGACCACCCTGCTCAACCCGCTGCGCGTCTACCTGCCCGGCGTGCTGCTCAGCACCGTGCTGCTGGCCGCCGGCTCGCTGCTCCTCGTCCGGTCATGGCTCGAGCTGGGGCGCGCGCTGCGGGGCCGCTGGGAGGAGCAGGGCCGGCTGGTGGCCCGGGCTGCCTGGACGTGGTCCGCCCCGCTGATGCTCGCGCTGCCGATCTTCTCCCGCGATGTGTTCTCCTACCTCCAGCAGGGCCGGCTCCTCGCGTCGGGTCTCGACCCGTACTCCCAGGGCGTGTCCGCCCTGCCCGGCTGGTTCATGCAGGGGGCGGACTCCATCTGGGCCGAGTCCCCTTCCCCCTACGGGCCGCTGTTCCTGCTGTTCGCCGAGACGACGTGGCGGGCCACGGGCGGCACCATCGAACTGTCCGTCACGGCGTTCCGCCTCCTCGCCCTGGCGGGCCTGGCACTGTGCCTGTGGGCGGTGCCGCGGCTGGCCGCCGTCGCGGGCCGATGCGGGCCGTGGGCCACGTGGGTGGCCGTGGCGAACCCGTTGTTCCTGCTCTACATGATCGCCGGCGCGCACAACGACGCGCTGATGTCGGGGCTGATGCTCGCGGGCATCCTGCTCATGGTCCGCCCGCCCCGCCGCCGCGTGCATGCGCTGTGGGGGATCGTGCTGATCGCCCTGTCCGTCGCGATCAAGCCTTTGACGGCCCTGGTGCTGCCCTTCGTGGCCCTGCTCCTGCCCACCGGCTGGGCCCGGTTCCGCGCGGCCGATCCGTGCCTGCGCCGGCGGGACCGGCTGGGCCCATGGTTCACGACGGCGGTGATCGCCCTGGCCGTCCTCACGATCCTCGGCGCCGGCTCCGGCCTCTGGTTCGGCTGGGTGCCGGCCATGCTCACGAGCGGGGACGCGGCGTTCCCGTATGCCCCCGTGGGCCTGCTCGGCCTGCTGCTCGGCGCGGTCGTCGAGGCCGTGACGCCCCTGGGGGCGCGCGACGTGGCCGCGGCCTTCTACACCGTGATGACGGTGGCGGCCCTCGGCTTCACGGCGTGGCTGGCCCTGCGCCGCCGCCCCCTGGACCCGGTGTTCAGCGCGGCGGCCGTGCTCGTGGTGGCCGTCGCCACCGCCCCGATCATCCAGCCGTGGTACCTGCTCTGGGTCCTGCCGCTGCTGGCGTGCGCCCTCCGCCCGCTGCCGTGGGGCGCCGACCATCCCCGCTGGCTCGGGTGGGTCACCGCGCTCGCGGTGCTGCTGCTCACCGGCGTCGGCGTGGTGGACCAGCTCTCCGTGGCGCAGTGGCTGCCGGTCCTGGCCGTCCGCGTGTTCACCCTCGTCCTGATGCTCGCGGGGATCGGATGGATCATCCACCGCGATCCCGTCACCGCGCCCCTGTTCCCCGGGCGGCGGCGTCCTCCCCTGGAGGTGGTCGAGCCGCGGGCCGCGGCGGCGTCGCCGACGCCTCCGGAGGCGGGCGTGCCGCCGGACGCACCGCCCGACGGGCCGCCGTCGACCGCCGCGCACCCCGCCCCCTCGTCCACCCGCATCCCCCAGGAGAGACCGTGACCTCCCACCCCCGCAGTCCCGCCCCGACCCGCCCGAGCGCCCGCTGGGTCGGCCTGCTCGTCGGCCTGACCGTGGTGGCCGCCGCCGTCGGCGTGCTGACCAAGCAGTGGTGCCGCGTGAACGGCTGGGCGGCCCCCGGCGTCCACGCGCACATGTGCTATTCGGACTTCGCCCAGCTGTTCCCCACGCGGGGCCTCTCGGACGGCCACTTCCCCTTCTACACGCCGCTGCCGCCCGAGCAGTGGATGGAGTACCCGGCGTTGCTGGCCGTGGTCGCGGGTGTGACCATGTGGCTCGTGCCCGCCTCCGGCGACCTGCACGAGCGCACCGTGACCTACTTCGACGTGAACGCGATCGGCGTGGTGCTGTGCTGGATCGTGCTGGTCGTCGCGACCGCGTACACCGCGCGCGGTCGCTCCCGGGACGCCCTGCTCGTGGCCCTGGCCCCGGGGATCATCCTGACCTCGATGCTCAACTGGGACCTGTGGGCCGTGATGCTGGCCGCCCTGTCCCTGTGGGCGTGGACGGCGGGCCGTCCGACCCTCGCCGGCCTGCTCATCGGGCTCGGCACCGCCACGAAGCTGTACCCGCTGTTCTTCTTCGGCGCGATCTTCGTGCTGGCGCTGCGCACGGGCCGCTGGGCCGGGTTCGTGAAGGCGGCCGTGGCCGGGGCGGCGGCCTGGCTCGCGGTGAACCTCCCGTTCATGCTGACGGCGTTCGACCAGTGGTCGCGCTTCTACACGTTCTCGGGGGACCGCGCGGTCTCCTTCTCCTCGACCTGGCTGGCGCTGGCCTGGACAGGATGGTCCGGGGAGACGTTCACGACTCTTCAGAACGGCCTGTTCCTGGTGTGCTGCGTGGGGATCGCCTACCTCGCCCTCGCGGCGCGGCACCGTCCGCGCATGGCCCAGCTGTGCTTCCTGATCGTGGCGTCCTTCATCCTGTGGGGGAAGGTGTACTCGCCGCAGTTCGTGATGTGGCTGATCCCGCTCGTGGTCCTCGCGACGCCGCGGTGGCGCGCGTTCTGGATCTGGCAGGCCGTGGAGGTCTACCACTGGGGCGGGGTGTGGATGGAGTCGGCGCGCATCACCTCGGACGGGGCGTTCGCCGGCGGCGCCTGGTGGATCACCGCCTGGTATGCCTCGGGGATCGTGGCGCACATCGTCGCCCTCGTGTGGCTCATGACCACGGTGGTCAAGGACATCCTGGACCCCGTCCGCGACCCGGTGCGCCGCACCGCCCTCGACCAGGGGGCCCCCGAGATCGCCCCGGGGGTGGCGGAGGACCCGCACGCCGGCGTCTTCACCGGTGCGCGTGACCGACTGCTCCTGCCCCCGGCCGGACGCGGCCTGCAGCCGCTCGGCGAGTCCGCGGGCCGCTGACGGCGGAGCGGGTCCGCCGGCGCCGTGGGGCGCCGCTCAGCGGTGCTCGAGGTACGTCGTGCAGGTGGGCGAGACCGCGCGGTCCGGCTGGTGCAGGACGACGACGTCGCGCGCGGACCAGACCCGCTCGAAGCCCAGCCGCTCGGCGCGGGCCAGCGCCTGCTCCGGGGTGAGGGGGTCCCAGCCGCCGAGCTCGGGCACCGAGGTGTCCACGATCATCCACGTGGCCAGCTCGTCGCCGATGTCCCCGTGCAGTCCCACATAGGTGCGGGCCGTCAGGTGCGGCACGGCGTTGTCGGCGGCCTCGACGCACACCCCGTCCGGGATCAGCCCGACCGCGTGGTCGAGGTCGCGGGCGTGCTGCGTCGTCGTCATGTCGCCGACGATCGTGCGGTGCAGCGGGTACACCTGCGGGAAGAACGCGGTGCCGATCAGACCGGCGGCCAGTGCCGCTGAGACGAGGACGGCGGGCAGCCGGCGCAGCGTGTCCCGGCGTCCGGCCAGCCGGTGGGCCGCCTCGAGCGCGGCCATGAGCAGCAGCGGGGCGAGGATCGCGTCGTACTGGTAGACGGGGGCCCACACGTTGAGCCGGTCGTTGAACAGCCGCGAGAGCAGGATCGGCAGGGCCATCAGCGTGAGCGGGCTCAGGACCGGCAGGAACAGCAGCGGGACGAAGTGCAGGAGCCAGAGGGCCACCTTCAGCGGGTGGTCGAACAGCACCGCGACGGCGTTCCACGGCTGGGTGAGCAGGAACAGGACCGAACTGCGCATGTCCGGGCCCAGGGCGGTGAACTGCCAGTAGCCGAACGCCCCGGTGGGGGAGTAGTGGGGGATCACCACGGACGTGGCGAACCAGTAGCCGAGCACACCCAGCACGGCGGTGACCGCGGCCTGCGGCCAGAAGCGCCGGATCGCCATCACCAGGGCCACGGCCAGCAGGGTCACGCCCATGTCCTCTCGGACCGTGAGCAGCAGCGCCGCCAGGCCGGTGGCGAGCCACGCCCGCTGCCCGTCCAGGGCCCACACGAGCCAGGCGAGGATCGGCACGCCGAGGGTGACCTCGTGGAAGTCCCAGTTCACCATCGCCTGGAAGGGCCAGGAGAGCAGCAGGGCGGCGACGGCGGCCAGGGCCACCCCGTGTCCCGTGCGACGACGGGCGAACAGGTACACCGGCACGGCGGACGCGGCGAGGGCCAGCGCCATGACCACGCCGAGCATGCGGGGGTCCGGCCACACCCAGTAGAAGGGGGCCAGCAGCGCGAGGATCGGGTGGAAGTGATCGCCGAGGATGTGGAAGTCCACGCCCTTGACGGAGCTGAGGGGGGCGTTGAACAGCGCGTACTGCCGCACCACCTGGTCGAAGATGCCCAGGTCGTAGCCCTTGGCCTCGTAGGTGGCGTACCGCAGGAAGGAGTGCGTCACGTACAGGGCCGCGGCCGCGACGAGCAGGGCGGCCAGCTGGACGCCCTCGCGACGGGTCACACGGACCTCGGGGACGGCGGGTCGCGGGGCGCGGAGCCAGGAGCGCAGACGGTCCAGGACGGTCTCCTTCGGGCGGTCGTCGGGCGTGCTCGGACGGCTCCGCCCCTGGTCTGGGTGCCCCAGGAGGGATTCGAACCCCCGACCGGCGGATTAGAAGGCCGCTGCTCTGTCCAGCTGAGCTACTGGGGCTGGGCCGTGTCAGTCTAACGGCCGCCGGCCGCGGCGCCGTCGGCTCCTGCACAGTCGCCCGGGGACCTCCGCGCGTCCCCAGACCGGCCCCGATCCTGCCGGGGTGCCCCGCGGTGGGGTTGTCTGGCCATGGCGGATCAGCCGATGCGCCGACGACCCGCCCCGGCGCCCACCGGGGCCCAGCCCAGGAGGCACACCATGCAGGACCTCATCACCGTGCGCGGCTTCGTGGCCACGGACCCCGCCACCCGCCACACCGCATCGGGGGCCGCCGTGACCGGCTTCCGCCTGGCCACCACCGAGCGGCGCTTCGACCGCGAGACCGCCGAGTGGGTGGACGCCCACACCAACTGGTACAGCATCTCGGCGTTCGGCCAGCTCGGCTCGAACACCGCCCAGTCCGTGAAGAAGGGCAACCCCGTGATCGTCACCGGTCGACTCCGGGTCCGCGACTGGTCCTCGGGCGATCGCTCCGGCACGTCCGTGGACGTGGTGGCGGACGCCGTCGGGCTGGACCTGGGCTTCGGCTCGGCGGCGTTCCAGCGCAGCCAGCGCGCGGCCGTGCCGCGCCCCGAGTCGGCCCCGCGCGACGACGCGTCGGGCGGACGGGCCGGCGCGGTCGGCGACGGGTTCAGCGCGGGCCTGCCGGACGGGTTCCAGGGTGGCGACGCCCCGGCCTCGCCCGGCCCGGACGAGTCGGACGCGGGCGCCCCCGAGCGCGAGCCGGCGGCGGCCGGCGTCGCCTGACCACGGGGCGGCACGGAGGGGGAGCGGGCTCGGTGGTCGCGGGATCGGCACGATGAGTGGAATCCCGCGGCCACCGACTAGCCTGGGCCGCATGGCGGAATTCATCTACACGATGGTCAAGGCCCGCAAGAAGGTGGGCGACAAACTGATCCTGGACGACGTCACCATGTCGTTCTACCCCGGGGCGAAGATCGGCATGGTCGGCCCCAACGGCGCCGGCAAGTCGACGATCCTGAAGATCATGGCCGGGCTGGACGAGCCCTCGAACGGCGAGGCGCGGCTCTCTCCCGGCTACTCGGTGGGCATCCTGATGCAGGAGCCCAAGCTGGACGAGTCCAAGACCGTGCTCGAGAACGTCCAGGAGGGCGTCGGCGAGATCTACGGCAAGATCCAGCGCTACAACCAGATCTCCGAGGAGATGGCGAACCCGGACGCGGACTTCGACGCCCTCATGGAGGAGATGGGCGAACTGCAGTCCGCCATCGACGCCGCGGACGCGTGGGACATCGACTCCCAGCTCGAGCAGGCGATGGACGCCCTGCGCACGCCTCCGGCCGACGAGCCGGTCACGAACCTCTCCGGCGGCGAGAAGCGGCGCGTCGCACTGTGCAAGCTGCTGCTGGAGAAGCCCGACCTGCTCCTGCTCGACGAGCCCACCAACCACCTGGACGCCGAGTCCGTGCTGTGGCTCGAGCAGCACCTGGCCTCCTACCCGGGCGCCGTCATCGCCGTCACCCACGACCGGTACTTCCTCGACCACGTCGCGGAGTGGATCGCGGAGGTCGACCGCGGCCGCCTCTACCCGTACGAGGGCAACTATTCCACCTACCTGGAGACCAAGCGCGCCCGCCTCGAGGTGCAGGGCAAGAAGGACGCCAAGCTCGCCAAGCGCCTGGCCGAGGAGCTCGACTGGGTCCGCTCCAACACGAAGGGCCGTCAGGCGAAGTCCAAGGCCCGCCTGGCCCGCTACGAGGAGATGGCGGCCGAGGCCGAGAAGACCCGCAAGCTGGACTTCGAAGAGATCCAGATCCCGCCGGGCCCGCGCCTGGGCACCGTCGTGATCGAGGCCAAGGACCTGAAGAAGGGCTTCGGGGACCGCGTCCTCATCGACGGCCTGTCCTTCTCCCTGCCCCGCAACGGCATCGTCGGCGTGATCGGCCCGAACGGCGTCGGCAAGACCACCCTGTTCAAGACCATCGTCAGCCTCGAGCCCCTGGACGGCGGCGAGCTGAAGATCGGCGAGACCGTGAAGATCTCGTACGTGGATCAGTCCCGCTCCAACATCGACCCCGAGAAGTCGCTGTGGGAGGTCGTCTCGGACGGCCTGGACTACATCAAGGTCGGCAACGTCGAGATGCCCTCGCGCGCCTACGTGTCCGCGTTCGGATTCAAGGGCCCGGACCAGCAGAAGAAGGCCGGCGTGCTCTCCGGCGGTGAGCGCAACCGCCTGAACCTGGCCCTGACCCTCAAGGAGGGCGGCAACCTGCTGCTCCTCGACGAGCCCACCAACGACCTCGACGTGGAGACCCTGACCTCCCTCGAGAACGCGCTGCTCGAGTTCCCGGGCTGCGCGGTGGTCGTCTCCCACGACCGCTGGTTCCTGGACCGCGTGGCCACCCACATGCTGGCCTACGAGGGCACCGCGGAGGACCCGGCCAACTGGTACTGGTACGAGGGCAACTTCGAGTCCTACGAGGCCAACAAGGTCGATCGGCTCGGCCCCGAGGCCGCCCGCCCGCACCGCGTGACGCACCGCAAGCTCACGCGCGACTGAACCGACGCGCCCCCGGGCGCCGCGCCGACGACGGCCCGCCGCGATCACGTGATCGCGACGGGCCGTCGTCGTCGTGCCGGGACGAGTGCACATCGGCCGCCATGAACGGCCCGCGCGCGGCGCGGACGTCGAGCCGCCTCACCCGTGGCAGGGCCCGATCGGCAGCCTCACCCCCGTGGAACCGCCGGGTCAGCGCCGCCAGCTGCGGCGCAGCACCGTCCGCATGGCCATGCGCTGGGCCGCGCCACGAACCCGCGCCCGCCGGGCGGCGGCCCCCTCGGGCAGGCGGACCATGCCCTCCTGGGCGACCGTGGCCACGAGCGTCCCGTCCTCGGTGAACACGGCGCCCGTGCCGAGGCCGCGCGCGCCCTGGGCGCTGGGGGAGTCTTGGACGTAGAGCAGCCACTGGTCGACGCGGGCGGGCCGGTGGAACCACATCGCGTGGTCGAGGGAGGCCGCGGACATGCCGGGCTGGATCCAGGCCACGCCGTGCTGCCGCAGGATCGGCTCGAGGAGCGTGTAGTCCGAGGCGTAGGTGAGCGCCGCCAGGTGCAGCGCGGGGTCGTCCGCCAGGGGCGTGAAGGTCTTCATCCACACCATGTTGCGGTTCTCGGTCTCCGCGGCCGGGTCCACATAGATGGCCGGGGTGACGTGGCGGATGTCGAACGGTCGGGACCAGGCCCACTCCTGGGCCACGGGGTGGTTGATGCCGCCCAGCACGTCCGCCGTCGTGGGCAGGTCCTCGGGCCGGGGCACTCCCTCCGGCATGGCCACCTGGTGGTCCAGCGCGCTGCCGGCGGGCTCCTGGAAGGAGCAGGTCAGGGCGAGGATGGCCTTCTCGTTCTGTGAGGCCAGCACCCGGCGGACGGAGAAGGAGCGGCCGTCCCGCAGCGTCTCGACGGTGAACGTGATGGGCTGCAGCGCGTCCCCGGGGCGGATGAAGTAGCCGTGGAGCGAGTGGGCGGAACGGGCGGCCGGCACCGTGCGGGAGGCGGCCGCCAGCGCCTGGGCGAGCACCTGGCCGCCGAACACCCGGCCGTGCGTCTGCCGGGGGGTCGTGCCCGTGAAGCGGACCTGACCCGTCACCGGGTCCGGCGCGGCCGGCGTCAGCTCCAGGATCCCGCGCAGCGTTTCGGTGGGGTCCTTCGGGGCCGAGGCCGGGCGGACCGGGGCGTGACCGGGGCGGGGACGGGGATGGCGCTGCGGCACGAACGGCTCTCCTTCGACATGGATGGACCCCACGACGGCGGGGCGGCCCGGGACGCGACGGACCTGGGACAATGCTTGCATGACCGAGCACCCCGCCGCCGCCCCCGTCCTCCGCTTCGTCGACGACCGCGCTGTGCGGGACCTCGAGCAGCTGGCCAGCCGCGCCCGGCGCGTCGCCGACACGGGCATGCGTTTGCACGTCGTGCCTGAGGCGGGGCGCTCCCGCACCCCGATGCTCGCCCAGTGGGTCTCCGTGCTGCAGCCGGCCGGGCTCGGAGACGGGGTGCCCGTCGTCCTGGGGCTGCGCACCGTGCCCCTGGCGACCGCCGACGGCGTGGCGGAGCTGGACGCCGTCGTCGCCCTGGGCTCCGTCACCGAGCGCACCGCCCGGATGCGCGGCCAGGACCCCGTCGACCTGGCGTTCGCCGTGCCGCCGGGCCGCGAGCACGTCACCTGGACCGCGCTGACCCCGCCCCGCGGCGGCTGGACGCCCGTGGCCGAGGTCGCCGACGAGGAGCTGGCCGAGGTGGCCACGCGCGGCGCCGACGCCGTGCGGGACGCCCTGCCCGAGAACCCGGGGGAGGCGCTGGTCCGCAAGATCCGGGCGCAGATGTGGGGACCCCTGCTCGGGGGCGAGGCGCTGCAGTTCCCGGCCGGCATGGCCTTCGGCGCGCACGCGCTGGGCTTCCTGCGGCCCGGCGGCCGCGCCCGGCTCAGCACGGCGGGGCCGTGGACGCGCCTGGACACCCCCGGCGGCTTCGTGCTGGGCCGCCCCGCCATGGCGGTGTGAGCCCGCGCCCCCCTGTCGGGGCGCGGACCGCGGGCCGGTCAGGCCGAGTTCTGCAGGGAGTGGGCGGCCCGCTCCAGGTAGTCCCAGAGTTCGGCCTCGTGCAGCGGTGACAGCTCCAGCGTGTCGACGGCGGCGCGCATGTGCCGCAGCCACGCGTCGCGCGCGGCCGGGTCGATCCGGTACGGGGCGTGACGCATGCGCAGGCGAGGGTGGCCGCGCTCCTCGGAGTACGTCCGCGGTCCGCCCCAGTACTGCTCCAGGAACATCAGCAGCCGGCGCTGGGCCCCCTCGAAGTCGTCCTGGGGGTACATCGGGGCGAGGATCTCGTCCTCGCGCACGCGGGCGTAGAACTCGGCGGTCAGCCGGTCGAAGGTCGGGCGGCCGCCGACGGCGTCGTAGAAGCTGGTGGCCTGACCGGGCGTGGCCGGGGTTCCCGGGGTCGCGCCGGCGGGGCCCGCCGCGGCGTCGCGGGCGCGCACCTGGTCCACCGGGGCGGGGGTGCCCTCCTGCATCACCGGCTCGACCTCGGTGGGACGCTCCGCCTGGCCCGTCACACGGGACGGGCCCTTGGCGACACGTGGCCGCAGCACCGCCAGGGGGGCGCCCAGGCGCGCGGAGTGGTCCGGCAGCGTCGGCGTGCCGGTGGGCAGGGCCTCGGGGCGGACCGGCTCGACGGCGACCGGGGCCGAGAGCGAGTTCGCGATGAAGCACAGCCGGTGCGCCTCGGCGTGGAGGGCCTCGGCCCGCTCCCGGTCGGCCTCGTCCTGCAGCGTGACCTCGGGCCGCAGCGTGATCGCGGTGAACCGCCCGGCGCCGTCGCCGTCCACCTCGAGCTCGCCCTCGACCCCGCACGTCATCCCCGTGACCACGACCCCGGAGGTCGCCGCGACATGGAGGTACGAGAGCACGTGGCACTCGGCGAGCGCGCCGAGCAGGAGGGTCTCCGGGTTCCACTTCGAGTCGTCGCCGCGGAAGGGGCGGGCGGCCGAGGCCTGGATCTCGCCGACGGCGGCGTCCTGGATCACCACGGAGCGGTCGTAGTCGCGGACGCCGGAGGTGCCCGAGCCGCGGTCGCCCGTCCACTCGGTGCGCAGGGAGAAGGTGTGCTTCATGGGTTCCAGCCTAGCCAGCCCGCGCCTCGACGGCGGCGGGGGCGGTGCTGGAGGGCATCTTCCGTGGAATGCCCACCAGCCCCCGCCCGGTTCAGGCCCCGGCGTGGACCTGATGCACGTGCGCCGTCGCGTGCTCGCGCGCGGCCAGGGCGCGGATCGTCTCGTCCCGGCCCTCGGCGAGGACGCGGGACAGCCCCGCGCGGGTGTCGGCCAGCCGCTCGGACAGGGCGGTGGCGCGGTCGGCGATCTCCGGGGTGACCTGGGCGGTCGGGTAGCCCAGCGTCGCGGCGGTCTCGGCCATCTCGTGAGAACGGGAGTCCCACATCGCCTCGACGCCCTCGAAGTAGGCGTCCGCGAAGGGCGCGATCAGCGCGGCGTCATGGACCCGGGCGAACCCGATCAGGGCCTGGCGCTGCTCCGTGTTGGACAGTTCGCCGGCCATCACCCGGTCCCAGACCGCGCGCTTCGCCTCGGCCGTCGGCACGGCGGCCCGGGCCTGGATCGCGGCGAGCGCGCCCGTGGCGGTCGCGTCGGCGCGCTCGGCCTCGGCGATCTCGGCCTCCCCGGCGCGGCCGGCCGCCACCAGCGCGGTGAGCAGCTCCCAGCGCAGGTCCGTGGTGAGGTCCAGCCCGGGCACGGTGCGGGTGCCGTCGACGAGGGCGGACAGGCGGTCCAGCTGCGCCGTGGTGCGCGCGTGCAGGGCGAACGCCTTGACGAACTGCAGCTGGTTGTCCGAGCCGTCCTCGGCCTCCGCGACGAGGCCCCACAGACGGTCGGCCGCCGCGACCCGCACGGCCTCGGCCTGGTCCTCGGGCAGGTACAGGCCGATCGCCGTCGCGAGCTGGCGCAGCAGCGTCTGCACCACGGAGGAGTCCCGCTCGTGGCCGACGTTGGCGAGGACGAGGTCGACGAACCAGGCGGCGGAGGCCTCGCCGTCGCGCACGGTGTCCCAGGCCGCCCCCCACAGCAGCGTGCGCGCCAGGGAGCCGTCCACATCCTTCAGACGGGTGGACGCGGCCTCCCACGAGGCGTCGTCGAGGCGCAGCTTGGCGTAGGCCAGGTCGTCGTCGTTGGGCAGGATCACGGCGGGACGACGGCGGGCGGCGGCCTCGACGACCTCGGTCACCTCCCCGGCCACGTCGAGCTCGAAGCGCTCGGTGCGGATCAGGCGGCCGGTGGCCTCGTCCACGTCGTAGAAGCCCACGGCCAGACGGTGGGGGCGGAGCACGTCGTCGCCGGGCGCCGACGGTGAGCCGTCCGGGGCGCTCTGGCGCAGACGCAGCGCGGTGATGGTGCCGGCCTCATCCGTCTCCACCTCGGTGCGCAGCGTGTTCACGCCCGAGGTCTCGAGCCACACGCGGGTCCATTCGGACAGGTCGCGGCCGGACGCGGCCTCGAGCTCGGTCATGAGGTCCGGCAGCTCCGTGTTCTGCCACGCGTGCTTGGCGATGTACGCGCGGACGCCGACCATGAAGTTCTCCTGGCCCACCCAGGCCACGAGCTGGCGGAGCACCGAGGCGCCCTTGGCGTAGGTGATGCCGTCGAAGTTGACGAGCACGTCGTCGAGGTCGCGGATCCGGGCCTTGATGGGGTGCGTGGAGGAGAGCTGGTCCTGGCGGTAGGCCCAGTTCTTCTCCATGGAGGAGAAGGTGGTCCAGGCGCCGGTGTACTGCGTGTTCTCAGCGGCGGCGAGCGTGGACATGAACTCGGCGAACGACTCGTTGAGCCACAGGTCGTTCCACCAGCGCATGGTGACCAGGTCGCCGAACCACATGTGGGCGAGCTCGTGGAGGATCGTGATGGCGCGGCGCTCGATCAGCGCCTCCGGCACGGTCCCGCGGAAGACGTACGACTCGAGGAAGGTCACACAACCGGCGTTCTCCATCGCGCCGGCGTTGAACTCGGGCACGAACAGCTGGTCGTACTTCTCGAACGGGTAGGCGTGGCCGTACTGGGCCTCGAAGAACTCGAATCCCTGGCGGGTGAGCTCGAAGACGTTCTCCGCATCCAGGTGCTCCACCAGCGACGCGCGGCAGTAGACGCCGAGGGGGATCGTGCGGCCGTCGGCGCTGGTCAGCTCCGAGTGCACGGAGGCGTACGGGCCGGCGACGAGCGCGGTGATGTAGGAGGGGATGCGCGGGGTGGGCTTGAACTCCCAGACCGCGGCGTCCACCCCCTGCGGGTTCTCCTCGTTCGCCACGACGCCGAGGGTGCGGCGGGAGGCCTCCGGCTGGTTGGACACCACGGCCCAGTGCGCCGGCGCGGTCACCGTGAAGCGGAACGCGGCCTTGAGGTCGGGCTGCTCGAACACCGCGAACATGCGGCGGGAGTCCGGCACCTCGAACTGGGTGTAGAGGTAGACCTCCTGGTCCACGGGGTCCACGAACCGGTGCAGGCCCTCGCCGGTGTTGCTGTAGTCCCCGAGCCCGTCGACCACGAGGGTGTTCTGCGCCGCCAGCGGGCCGATCCGCAGTCGGGCGCCGTCGAAGTCCGCCACGTCCAGGGCCTCGCCGTTGAGGGTCACCGTGGGAGCCTGCTCCGCCACGAAGTCGATCCACGTGTGGGTGCCCACCGCGTCCTGCGTGGCCGCGAACGTCACGGTGGTGGCCGTGCGGAAGTGCTCCGCTCCGCGGGTGAGGTCCAGGCTCACCTCGTACGCGTCCACGGTGAGGGCGGCCGCGCGCGCGGCGGCCTCTTCGCGGGTGATGTTCATGGCGGCGGCGGTGGTCACGGTCGGACTCCTCCTGGGGTCGGGCGGATGCGGCACGGCCGGGACCTGTGATGGGGGCCACGGCACGGTGCTCCCCAGTGTGCCACCTGGCCCGGACGTCGTCGTCGGCCTCTGGATGCCCCGCCCCTCACTAGACTGGCGGGGACCCCGAGCCACCGCCCCTAAGGAGTCTGCGCATGCGCGTCCACATCGCCACCGACCACGCCGGCATGGAGCTGTCCGCCCACCTGGTGGAGCACCTCACCGCCGCTGGCTACGAGATGGTGGACCACGGACCCACCGAGTACGACGCGCAGGACGACTACCCGGGCTTCTGCATCAACGCCGCCCGCGCCGTCGTCGCCGACCGCGAGCAGGGACTGGACTCGCTCGGCATCGTGCTGGGCGGCTCCGGCAACGGCGAGCAGATCGCCGCCAACAAGGTGGCCGGCGTCCGAGCCGCCCTGGCCTGGAACCTGGACACGGCGCGGCTGGCCCGCGCGCACAACGACGCGAACGTCGTGGCCGTCGGCGGTCGGCAGCACTCGCTCGAGGAGGCCACCGAGCTCATCGAGGCCTTCCTGACCGAACCGTTCTCCCAGGACGAGCGCCACGTGCGCCGCATCGCGAAGATCGCGCACTACGAGACCACCGGAGAGGTGCTGATGTGAGTGCCTGAGGGCCACTCCGTCCACCGTCTCGCGCGCCAGTTCACCGACGTCTTCGGCGGACGCCGGATCCGCGCCACGAGTCCGCAGGGCCGCTTCGCCGAGGGGGCCGCCCTGCTCGACGGCCAGGTCCTGAAGCGCGCCCGGGCCCACGGCAAGCACTTCTTCGCCGACGTCTCCGGCGGCCACGTGCTCCACGTGCACCTGGGCATGTACGGGGCGTGGACCTTCGGCGGGGATCAGGACTTCGCGGCCGCGTCCTCGATCGGCGCACCCCGCCGGATCGGCGAGCGGGAGGTCCACGACGACGGCGCCCCGGCCGCCGAGCCCGACCGCGACGCCGACGGCTGGGTCCAGCCCCCGCCGCCGGCCTCCACGGTCCGGCTGCGACTGCGCGCCGAGCACGGCTGGGCCGACCTGATCGGCGCGAGCCGGTGCCGCGCACTCACCCGGGCCGAGGCTGCCGATGTCGTCGCCGGTCTCGGCCCGGATCCGCTCAACGACGACGATCCCGCGCCGTTCTACGACCTCGCACGGCGGACACGACGGCCGATCGGTGTCGTGCTGATGGACCAGGGGGCCGTCAGCGGGATCGGCAACATCTTCCGGGCCGAGGCGCTGTTCCGCGCCGGCATCGACCCGTGGCGGCCGGCCCGGGAGGTCTCTGCACCGGACCTGGCATTCCTCTGGGCGGACAACGCCGCGCTGATGCGGGAGGGCGTGCGGCTCGGGCGGATCGTCACCACCCGGCCGGAGCACCGGCCCGGGGTGCCCGCCGAGGCCGCGTGGCCCGAGCACGCGAACTACGTGTACCAGCGGCAGGGCCTGGCGTGCCTCGTGTGCGGGCGCGAGACGATCGTGGTGGAGGAGATGGCGGCCCGGAAGCTCTACCGCTGCCTCACCTGTCAGAGCTGAGAGGCCTGTAGTAGGCCCGACCGGGCACAGCGGTCAATGAACCGGCGCGGACGACGACGCACCCGGGAACGTCATGAGCCGGGCCATCGTGTGCACACGACGGCCCGGCTCATGAGGTCCGGAGGGGATGACGGGAATCGAACCCGCGTAGCCAGTTTGGAAGACTGGGGCTCTACCATTGAGCTACATCCCCGCGGGGCCGCGCTCGGCGCGGACCAGCGGCTGACACTGTATCACGGCGGGCCCGCGTCGGCCGTGGGGGAAGAGGCATGATGCACGGCTTTCGTCCCGCCCTCCGCAGGGCCGCGTCCGCCCTCGCCGGCCGTCGTCCCCTGTCCCTGCGCGGCACCACCGTCCTCGTGACGGGCGGCGCGTCCGGCATCGGTCGACTGATCGCCCTGGGGGCCGCCCGCCGCGGTGCGGACCGCGTCGTCGTCTGGGACCTCGACCTGCAGGGGGCTGAGGCCGTCGCCGCCGAGATCCGGTCTCAGGGCGCGGACGCCCGGGCCGAGCGCGTGGACGTGACGGATGCGGCCGCCGTCGAGGCCGCCGCCGCCCGCGCCGGAGAGGTGGACGTCGCCGTGAACAACGCGGGCGTCGTGACGGGAGCGCGCCTCGAGGACGCCACGGAGGAGGGCATCCGCCGCACCTTCGAGGTGAACGCGCTCGCGCCGTACTGGCTGACCCGGGCGGTCCTGCCCGGAATGCGGGCCCGGGACCGCGGGGCCGTGGTCACGGTGGCCTCGGCCGCGGGATTGGTCGGCGTCGCACGCCAGACGGACTATTCCGCCACCAAGCACGCCGCGGTCGGGTTCGCCGAGTCCCTCGCCGCGGAGCTGCGCAAGGACGGCAGCCGCGTCACCTCCTTGGCCGTCTGCCCCTTCTACATCGACACCGGGATGTTCGCGGGCGTGCGCAGCCGGGTGCCCTGGCTGCTGCCCGTGCTGGATCCGCACCACGTGGCGCAGGAGGTGCTGGACGCCGTCGAGGCCGGCCGCACCCGCCTGCTGCTGCCGCACGCCGTCGGCCTGATCGCGCCCCTGCGCGCCCTGCCGGCGCCCGTCTTCGACCGCGCGATGGACGTCCTCGGGGTCAACGCCACGATGGACGGCTTCACGGGCCGGCGGTCGCGGCTTTTCGCGGGTCGCGAGACGGCGCGCTAGGATTCCACAGTCTGCCCTCGGGCAGTCCCTCGGGTGCCCGGCGAGCCTCCACCGCGTGAGCCCGCCGGCGTCGGGGACGACGGCGGGGTGTAGCTCAGCTTGGTAGAGCGCGCGCTTTGGGAGCGTGAGGCCGCAGGTTCAAATCCTGTCACCCCGACTCGACGTCAAGACCATCCACCACCACCAACAGGAGTCATCCGTGGTCAAGTCCACCGCAGAGAACCTCAGCCCGACCCGCGTCAAGCTGACCGTCGAGGTGCCGTTCGAGGAGGTGAAGCCCGCCCTGGACAAGGCGTTCAAGGACATCGCCAACCAGGTCCAGATCCCGGGCTTCCGCAAGGGCAAGATCCCGGCGCGCCTGATCGAGCAGCGCTTCGGCCGCGAGATCGTCGTGGACCAGGCCGTCAACGAGGGCCTGAACACCTGGTTCTCCGCCGCCATCGCCGAGGCCGAGGTCACGCCGATCTCCCGCCCCGAGGTCGACGTGACCGCCACCCCGGACGCGGAGAACGCCGAGGGCCCGGTGGCCTTCACCGCCGAGTTCGACGTGCGCCCGACCATCGAGCTGCCCGACTACAAGGGCCTCAAGGTGACGGTGGAGCCCGCCCAGGCCACCGAGGAGGACGAGCAGAAGGCCCTCGACGCCCTGCGCTCGCGCTTCGGCTCCCTCAAGGATGTGGACCGCCCGGCCGCCCAGGACGACTTCGTCACGATGAACCTGACCGCCACGGTCGACGGCGAGCAGGTCGACCAGGCCGAGGGCCTGTCCTACCAGGTGGGCGCCGGCACCATGCTCGAGGGCATCGACGAGGCCCTCGACGGCCTGTCCGCCGGCGAGGACGCCACCTTCGAGACCACGCTCAACGGCGGCGAGCACGACGGCGAGACCGCCGTGGTCAAGCTGGAGCTGACGGCCGTCAAGGAGCGCGAGCTGCCCGAGGCCGACGACGAGTTCGCCCAGCTGGCCTCCGAGTTCGACACCATCGCCGAGCTCAAGGAGGACCTGAAGAAGCAGGCCGCCGAGGAGGCCGTGAACCGCCAGGGCGTCGAGGCCCGCGACAAGGTCCTCGAGGAGCTGGCCAAGCTCGTCGAGGTCCCGGTGCCGGACGGCGTCATCGCCGAGCAGGTCGAGCAGCACTTCTCCGCCGGCGGCCACACCGCGGGCGACGACCACGACACCGCCGAGCACCGTGCCGAGCTCGAGCAGAACACCCGCGAGGCGTTCGCCAACGAGGTCATCCTGGACGAGGTCGCCGAGGCCGAGGAGGTCACGGTCGACCAGGGTGAGCTGATCGAGTACATCATCGCCACCTCCTCCGAGTACGGCATGGACCCGAACCAGTTCGCCATGATGCTCGACCAGGGCGGGCAGATCCCGATGATCATGGGCGAGGTCCGCCGCCGCAAGGCCCTGGCCAAGGTCCTCGAGTACGCCGAGGTCACCGACACCGACGGCAAGGCCGTGGACCTGACGGCGTTCGTGACCCCGGGCGGCCAGGAGGCCCTCGACGCTGAGGCCGAGGGCGCCGAGGCCGAGGGCGCCGACGAGGCGGCCGAGCAGGCCTGATCCCGGCCGGTGGGGACGCACCCCCGCCGAGCCACGACGACGGCGCCCCCGCCCACGCCGGTGGGGGCGCCGTCGTCGTACCCGGGTCCCGGTGGGCGGCCCCGGGCGGGGGCCGCGACAACCTGCGCCAACAGCGAAACGCCGACGGCGTCCCGCGCGCTGGCCCGGACGCCCGGCTAGTGTCGGACTCGATCAGGGACCCGTCCGTCCGCGCGAGCGGCCGCCGTTCGGGAGGCCCGTGGACATCTCGACAGGAAGGCGGAAGTGATGACCGACATCACCCCCAGCATGCGTTCGGTGGACCCGGCGCAGCGCGAGGATTTCCTCTACACCCAGCTGCTGAAGTCGCGCATCGTCTGGCTGGGCGAGGACGTCCGTGACGACAACGCCAACGCGATCTGCTCCCAGCTGCTCCTGCTCTCGGCCGAGGACACGGAGAAGGACATCTACCTGTACATCAACTCCCCGGGCGGCTCCGTCACCGCGGGCATGGCGATCTACGACACCATGCAGTACATCCCCAACGACGTCGTGACGGTGGCCACCGGCCTCGCCGCGTCCATGGGCCAGTTCCTGCTCGCCTCCGGCACCAAGGGCAAGCGCTACGCGACCCCCCACGCCCGCGTGCTGATGCACCAGCCCTCCGGCGGCATCGGCGGCACCGAGTCGGACATCCGCATCCAGGCCCAGCTGATCCTGCACATGAAGCAGGTGATGGCGGAGCTGACCGCCGAGCAGACCGGCCAGTCCGTGGAGACCATCCTCGAGGACAACGCGCGTGACAAGTGGTTCACCGCGCAGGAGGCCCTCGAGTACGGCTTCATCGACCACATCGCCGACCGTGCCGCGTCCGTGACCGGCGGCGGCGGCGTCCGGGGCTGAGCCCGGCCCGGACCGTCCCGACCCTCTCCAGGAGACCAAGAATGACCCAGTTCCCCGCCGGGCTCCCCACCGGGATGCCCTCCCTGCCCACGCCGGACGCGCGCTACATCCTCCCGCAGTTCGAGGAGCGCACGCCCTACGGCTTCAAGCGCCAGGACCCCTACGCCAAGCTCTTCGAGGACCGCATCGTCTTCCTCGGCGCGCAGGTGGACGACGCGTCGGCCGACGACGTGATGGCCCAGCTGCTCGTGCTCGAGGCGATGGACTCCGAGCGTGACATCACCCTGTACATCAACTCGCCGGGCGGCTCGTTCACGGCCATGACGGCGATCTACGACACCATGCAGTTCATCCGCCCCGAGGTGCAGACCGTGTGCCTGGGCCAGGCCGCCTCCGCCGCGGCCGTGCTGCTGGCCGCGGGCGCCCCCGGCAAGCGCCTGGCGCTGCCCAACGCGCGCGTGCTGATCCACCAGCCGGCGATGCAGGGCGACCGCGGCACCGCCACCGACCTGGAGATCCACGCCCAGGAGATCAACCGGATGCGCGTGTGGATGGAGGAGACGCTGGCCTCCCTCACCAACCGCACGCCCGAGGAGGTCTCGCAGGACATCGACCGGGACAAGTTCCTCTCGGCCGAGCAGGCCCTCGAGTACGGCCTCGTGGACGAGGTCCTCGCCTCCCGCAAGATCACCCGCCCGTCCGCCTGACCGACGGCGCCCGTCGAGGGGCCCGG